>CAKSER010000014.1 GCA_934447715.1 uncultured Eubacteriales bacterium
GTTATTATCATTATATCACTTTTGGAGTCTATTTTCTTTTTTATTTGTCACCTATCAATTGTATCATAACATTTTTTGCAAATACTCATCTTTTATTGTTAATTATTTTTGTCTTGACTGTCTGAGCTGTTTGGTGTAAAATACAGATGTATAATTGTATATAATTGTGAAAATTGTAAAGAAAGACATTAACCTATAGCTTAAAATGACCTTTGATATAATTGAAGTTGAAAAAACATGCTCAACAAACGACGATATAAGAAAGCTTGCAGCCGCCGGATATAAGGAAGGGACGGTCGTTTCGGCAAACGAGCAGTCCTGCGGAAGGGGCACCAAGGGAAGAAGCTTTATCTCCCTTAAGGGAGGGCTCTACTTTTCCCTTCTCCTCCGTCCGAAAAAAGCAGACTGTATAACCGCGATGGCAGCTGTTGCCGTCCTTCGGGCACTGAAAAAGGAAACCGGCGCTCCGGTCGGGATAAAGTGGACAAACGACATCTATCTTTGCGGCAAAAAAATCTGCGGAATTCTGTGCGAATCGGCTTTTTCAAATGACAGCGAGCCGGATTTTGTCGTACTCGGAATAGGAATCAACCTTTCATACCAACATTTTACGAAAGAGCTTGATGATATCGCAACAAGTCTTGAAAAGGAGGGCTACTCCTTTGACAAAAAAGCACTTTTAAACAGAATTCTTTGCGAATTTGATGACATTTACCTAGGTTCAAAGGACTGGCTTGACGATTACAGAAAATATTCGGTTATTTTAGGAAAGAAAATCACGGTTATAGGTCACAGCGAAAGCTATGAGGCCCTTGCGGCCGGTATCGACGAAGAAGGGCATTTAAACGTAAAAAAGGAAAACGGAGATACCGTTACGCTCTTTTCGGGCGAAATCAGCGTGCGGCTATCCAAGGACAAATGAAAGACTATAAAAGGGGGGTAAAGGATGACGAATACACCGGTTGAAAGAAGTCAAAAAACGCAAAGAACCGACAGAAACGATACAAGCGGCAGAAATGAAAGTAATGACCGAAATAACAGAAATACTCAAAATAATCAAAACACTCAAAGAAAAAAGGTCAAAGCAAAAAAACGCATACATCCGAGCACGGTTATTCTTCTCATTATAATCGGAATACTCCTGTTGGTTCTGGCTTTTGCATGTGTGGCTATTGTAAAGCTGAACAGAAGCAATCTTTTTTCAAAGAGCATTCTGATCTCAAGCAACTATCCGTTTATTAACGAGCAGACTCCGGGCGAGACACAGGAAAACAAGGATTCCGTAAAAGCAGCGAAGGGCGCTACATACGAAATATACAATAAAATAATATCCGGCAAATTCAGTATGATCGGCGACAACCTGCCGGAAGCCGGAAATTTTGAAGTAATGATAATTCAGTCCGATCCTTATCTGCTTGCAAAAATAGATCCTATCTCCTTTATATTCAGTGACGACGAACACGATCTGTTCTATGAATATTACTCCACAGTCGAATCATACAGAGAAGATGACCCCGGATCAAACGATCCCGAAATTTTTTTTGAATTCTACGGCGATCACAACATTCTCAGCATACAGGACTGGTATTTATATCAAATCCTGTCAAATTGCTATAATTTCTACCTTTCAAACGGCGTAAGCGAAAAAAGCGACAAGGAATTAAAACAACTCCTCAAGTACGAATACACAATCGACTTAAAGGGGGATACGGTTATCCTTGACATTCCGCATCTTACGCAGAACGAAACCCTGCCGAACGGATGCGAAGCAGTCAGTGCCACAATACTGCTTCGAAATGCGGGAAGCAATATCTCCCCGGAGGAATTTGTCGACAGCTATCTTGAAAAGGAGTCTGTAACAATCAAATGGGGCTGCCGCTACGGGCCGAATCCCAAAGAAGCCTATGCAGGCGATCCGAGAAGCAAGGATGGAGGCTATGGCTGCTTTGCTCCGGTTATTGTAAATGCCCTTAAAAAATCCACGGTGCCGGACGGATACCGCGTAAAGGATCTTTCGGGCAAAACTCTTTCAGAGCTTGCCGAGAAATATATAGCAAACGGAACTCCGGTTGCGGTCTGGGTCACTGTCGGAATGACAGATATCGAAAAAATAATCCAGTGGCAGTCGACAGACGGCAGCGAAACCTTCCTTTATCCTGCAAACGAGCACTGCATGGTGCTTGTCGGCTTTGACGAAGAAAACTACTATTTTAACGATCCGCTTCAGGAAAACAAGCCGGTCTCCTTCCCAAAGGAAAAATGCCTTCTTGCATACAATTCTCTCGGAATGCAGGCGGTTGCACTTGTAAAGCGCAAATAAACAAAGACGATAATCAAAAATGGAGCAGAAAAACACCCTATACCGTGTGCTGATGTACGGTATAGGGTGATTTTTAAATTATTTCGTACTTTTATCTTCCGACCTGTTCCGATCTGCTGATTATCTTTCGACCGGCGGAAGCGGATCGATATGAGGACAGCCGAGGATTCCTCTGTAGTTCGGCTTTGCCCACTCGATTGCGTTCAGTATAACCGTCTGAATATCCTTGTTATAGTATGTCGGGAAGGACTCGTGGCCGGGCTGGAAGTAGAATACCTTGCCGTAGCCTCTCTTGTAGCAGCATCCGCTTCTCATAGCTTCTCCGCCCTCATATGCGCCGATAAATACCAGCTCATCCGGCTCCGGAATCATAAACGGCTCGCTGTAAACCTCCTCATGTGCAAGGGTAATGCAGCGTCCGATTCCCTTTGCAATCGGATGTGCCGGGTTGCAGACCCAGAGTCTTTCATAGTCCTTATCCTCACGCCAACCGAGGTTGCAGGGCGTTCCCATCAGCAGCTTGAACGGCTTTGAGTGATGTGCGGAGTGAAGGAAAATGATTCCCATTCCGGAAAGAACGGCATTCTGAACCTTTACTGCGATCTCGTCCGGAACAAGGTGATGTCCCATGTGTCCCCACCAGATCATAACATCAGTGCTGTTTATAAGCTCGTCTGTCATATCGGTTGCAATATTGTCAAGAGTAATGCAGGTAACCTTGTTTTCGTCGCTTTCGATAAATGACTTCAACTGTTCGTGAATACCTTTCGGATAAACATCCGCAATTCTCTGCTCGTTTTTTTCATGAATGAATTCGTTGTAAATTGTAATATTCATAAATACTCCGTTCTGCCGCAAGGCTCGCCCTTTCGGTCCCTGCCAAAGACGGCAATTTTTTATATTTATCCCGGAATTTTTTATCCCGGGTTATTTGACCTTGTTTATCTATTTGATTATTTGACCTTTTTAAGCTTCAGATAATCTATCGGAACAATATTGCAATCCGAAAGAAACTCTCTGCAAAGCTTTTCCGCCATGCCGAGCATTACGTTAGGTTCATGCGCATCAAAGCCGATAATTACATCGCACCCGAGCTTTCCGGCAAGCGTAAAGAACCTCTTTGAAGGATAGCATCTCCATCCCTGAACTGCCCCCATCATGTTCATTTCGAGCGGCATATCAGCTTTTTTTGCTGCAAGACAAAGACGCGTCATCTGCTCAAGATAGAAATCCTCATCTCCTTCGAATCTTATAAGATCCGGATGAGCAACGTAAGAAAATTTGCCGGTCGAAATACCATCGCAGACCGTATCGACATAATCCGACAGGAGCTTGCTGTCGCTGGTTGCATAATTTCCGAGATAATTGCTCTGCTCGTTATATATAAAATGCTGTCCTAAGATCAGATAATCGATATCATAGCCTGTTATAAGCTCAAGCATCGAGTCAAAATATGCAGGATAGTACTCCGCTTCGTAGCCGATAAAAATTTTTATTCTGTCGCTGTATTCGTCTCTTAACGTTTTGAGAGTGCTTACATAATCTCCTACATCCGCGATCTTCATTCTGAAATCCGATTCGTGACCGTCGAAAAACGGCATCGGAACATGATCCGAAAAGCCGAGCTCCTTAAGCCCTGCCTTGATTGCGTTTTCTATATATTCGCGCTCGGTTCCGATTGCGTGTCCGCAGCGGAAGGTATGGGTATGATAATTTGCCGAAAACATTTTTTAACCGATGGCTGAAATTTCAGTCCTGCCTTTCAACAGATAGGGCGGCTTTAAAGCTTTTTGCCTGTCCCTTTGCATTATATTTATTTTTAAAGCTTTTAGAAAAAGTATAGCAAAATATTTTTCCAATGTCAACCAAAATGCAAAAAAAATAAGTTCAACCGCCGCTTTATTTTGCGGTATAAAAAAGAAAAAAGCGATGCGCAGGCTGCAGCTCGGATCACGCACCGCTTTTTTATCATATTATGCCGTATTTCGGACAGCCGCCGAAGCAGCACGCCTTTTTCAGGTTCTTTCGGACATCGGAATATATTCTCTTCGTTCCTGGACATTTTTATATGTCGGGCGGATAATTTTGTTGCCGTTTACAAGCTCCTCAATACGGTGGGCGCTCCAGCCGGTTATTCTTGCTATGGCAAAGATAGGCGTAAACAGCTCCTTCGGTATTCCGAGCATGTCATAAACAAATCCGCTGTAAAAGTCTACATTTGCAGACACGCCCTTATACATTTTTCTACGCTTCGAAATCACCTTCGGAGCGAGCTTTTCCACTCTCGAATACAGCCCGTATTCCTTTTCCATGCCCTTTTCCTTTGAAAGCTTCTTTACAAAGCTCTTGAAGATTGTGGCTCTGGGGTCGGAAAGCGAATATACCGCGTGACCGATTCCGTATATAAGTCCGGCATGGTCAAAGGCTTCCTTGTTCAGTATCTTTTCAAGGTACGCTTCAAGCTCATCGTTGTCCTCCCAGTCAGAAACGTTCGCCTTTATATTGTCAAACATACGGCAGACCTTGATGTTTGCTCCTCCGTGCTTCGGTCCCTTAAGAGATCCGAGCGCTGCCGACATTGCGGAATATGTATCTGTTCCGGACGACGAAACGACATGCGTCGTAAAGGACGAGTTGTTTCCTCCTCCGTGCTCTGCATGAAGAACAAGAGCAAGATCAAGCAGCTTTGCCTCGAGCTTGGTATATTTACTGTCGATTCTCAGCATGCATAGGATATTTTCCGCTGTCGAAAGCTTCGGATCCGGTTCATGAATGAAGAAGCTTCTGCTTTTATCGATATAGTAATCGCAGGCATGATAGCCGTACACCGCAAGCATCGGGAAGACCGAAATCAGCTGTAAGCACTGCCTTAGGACGTTCGGAATGCTTGTATCATCCGGATTGCGGTCATACGAATACATTGCAAGAACGCTTCTCGCCATTGAATTCATCATGTCCGCGCTCGGAGCCTTCATTATCAGGTCTCGTGTAAAGGATGTCGGAAGCGAGCGGTAATCTGCAAGCACCGAGCAGAATTCCTTTAACTGATCGGAGGTCGGAAGGCTTCCGAAAAGAAGCAGATAGGTTATCTCCTCAAAGCCGAAGCGTTTATCGGCAGAAAATCCGGCAACAAGCTCCTCGATATCGTATCCACGGTAAAAAAGTCTTCCTCTGCACGGAACCTCTTCGCCGTTTACCACCTTTTTCGACTGGATTTCGGATATTTCGGTAAGTCCGGTAAGGACGCCGTTTCCGTTCATATCGCGCAGACCGCGGTTTACGCAGTATTTTGTATACAGCTCCGGAACAATTGCTGATCCGCTTTTGCACTGCTCTGCATATCTTTCAATCTCCGGTGTAATTATCGAATAATCTCTTTTTTCGCTCATTTTTATCTCCTTAGGCATAACACGTCCGTAAAAGCCTTTATTATCGTCTGTTATTTAATCTTTTATTAAAATATTATATCATATTTTACAACATTAATTTTGAATTTATTATTAATTTACAAGCAATTTATTATCCGCAGAGGAAAAACCTTCTTAAAAAGCGCGAAAGAAGCTCGAAATAGCCGATTCTTTCTACCGTTTCGGATGCCACAATTTCTACCTTGCTGATAACCTCCCCATCGCAGAGATATTCAACCGTACCTACGGTATCTCCCTCGTTTACCGGGGCTGCGAGCTGTTCCGGAAGCGTAACTCTTTCCTCGATCTTTCCTGCGCTCTTTGAAAGAACCGCATCAAATCCGCCCTTTTTAAGCATGATTTCATCTGCCGTTCCGCCGATAACCGGAAGCTTTTTCAGATTTGCAGCCTCATAGCCGACATATTTATAGTTTGCAAAGCCGTAATCAAGCAGCTTTTTTGCAATTTCATTGCGGACATCCCTTGTCGGCGCACCCATAATAACCGCAATAAGCTGCATTCCGTCGCGCTTGGCAGCTGCGCTGATGCAATAGAGCGCTTTTGAGGTTGAACCCGTTTTAAGACCGTTTGCTCCTCTGTAAAAGCGGATCAGTCTGTTGGTGTTTGTAAGTCCGAACGCGCCGTTTCTGATCGAATCCATCCAGATCGTTGTGTAATCAAGAATCTTTTCATGTGACATCAATTCCTTTGACATGATCGCAATGTCTCTTGCGGTTGTCAGATGGTCTGTTACGGTATCGTCAAGTCCGGTTGCGTTTTCAAAATGAGTGTTGTCCATTCCGAGCTGCTTTGCTCTTTCGTTCATTTTGTCTACAAAGCCCTCCTCGCTACCTGCAACATATTCGGCGAGGGCAACTGCGGCATCGTTTGCGGAAGCGACCGCAACGCATTTAAGCAGCTCATCAACCGTCATTTCCTCCCCCGGCTCCAAAAAGACCTGAGAGCCTCCCATCGAAGCTGCGTTTGTACTGACCTGAACCTTATCCTCGAGCTTTATCGTCCCGTTATCGACCGCCTCGATTGTAAGAAGCAAAGTCATGATCTTTGTAACCGATGCCGGAGGAAGCCTTTCGTCGGGATTGTTTTCATAAAGCACCTTCCCGGTTGCCGCTTCTATAAGAATCACGCTTTTCGCCCCATCCGCAAGAGAAGGCTCCGCATATATTAAAGTCGACGAAAAGGATATAAGCAGCATAATCAGCATGCCTGCCGCAAAGGCCTTAAGTTTTCTTCTTGCTTTTGACATATTCATTACCCTTTAGCTTTTAGTTTGTTTTTTTCTAATATATGACCTGTCACAGCATAATATGAAAAAAAGAGGGGACAAAATCCCCTCTTTCGGCATTTATGGCTTTTGACGATATTTTCTGTCGGTTTATTGCCTGCGTCAAGTTACAATGTTTCGGACAGCGTTAAGCAAAGTCTCAGTCAATAATCGTTTCAACACGCCATATCTCCGCCTTTGTATATGGTCTTGCGGTTATAACAACATTCTTTTCCGGCATGACAAACGAATATTCCCACTGCTTTTCAGCACCGCCGGATTCCGTTTTTGCAATTTCGGCTCCGTCTGCATAAACATGGAAATCGCCGTCACAGATCAAAACAGTTTTGATTATGACCGTCTGCCCTGCCGTAGCAGACCGTGGAGTTTCGGTAAAATCGCTTTCAAGCTCGCCGAGCGAATAGGAAATTGCATATTCGCCGCTGCTCTGCTCCCATTTTTCGCTCTTCCCTACCGCTTCGGATGATTCAGATGTGCCATCAGAACAGCAGCAAAAGCTGATACAGAACATTGCAAGCAAAGCAAGCACTGAAGCTGTTTTTTTAAAGCTTCTCACATTCTTCACCTACACTTTTATACCGATTTTTAAGCTGACCGACAGCAGCCCGGCTCATCAATTTCCCACATCCGAGGCAAGCCCGATGAAGATCGGGAGATTTGTACTTGCATCAAGGATCATATAGACAAACGGTCTGTCAAGCGTGATATAGTAAGCGCTATCATACATCGGAGCGCCTTCGCATTTATCCGCGATAATCGTAACAGCAGCCGCCTTTGTTCCGTTTCTGTCAAGCTCAAGGTGAGTAACCTGTCTTACATAATCGATATAAATATTGCCGTTTCCGACACCGAGCCCGGAAAGATCGGCATCCGAAGAAAATGCGCTCTTCATTCCAAGCCTTTTAAGAGTATCGTTAAGCTTGATATCGGTATCCGATGTGAATTCCGGAATGGCTGCAAACACATTCTGACTCGACCGGTTATCAAGGGCGTTCATCAGCTTTTCATGATCAAGCGTTTTTATAAAATCCGAAACAGAGATATTTTCATCCGGCAAAATTGCGGCAAACAGATAATCTCCGCCCTTATACGCCTTTGTAAAGCCCTCTGCGTTGTCAAGCTTTATATAGTTTGTCTCGTGAGAATTTAGAAACTTGACATCCTTTTTGGTTCCGTCAAGAGCGGTAAATACGCCGTCCTTAATGTCGGGGCCTTCATATTTTTCATCCCATTCGGATTCAAAGCAGACCGTGTTTATAATATACATCACGGTTTCCGGATCAATTTCTTTTAAAATATCCTTAAGCATTCCGTCGGTGTTCTTTTCGATCCATCTATTGATATCCTTAACTGTCGAGCTGTCAAAGGGTGCTGCAAAAATTCCGGCATCATAATAGTTCGATGCGGTTTGCAGGAAATTCTTATTTGCGCTGAAACCGTTTTCGTTAAACCAGACCGAATTTGCGGTTTTCAGCTTCGATTTGCTTTCTTTTGAAAGGCTTTTTGCGTAGCTGTAAAGATACTCGTTAAGCTCGCCGATTTTGCATCCCAAAAGCTGCTCCATTTCCTTTAGCGTATCGCCCTTTGCGCCGTTTGCCTCGATTGCAAGCGCGAGCATCAGGGATGTCGGCGAGATCAGGGTGTTTTTGTTATCCTGCTCCTTTACCGCCTCGGAAAAGACCTTCAGGGCAAAATCAAGCTGTGCCGAACGGAATTTATCGTCTGTTTCTCTGCCGGAAACCGTCTCTTTTTGAATTCCGTCAAGCAGATCTGCCGCTTTTGTGCTCATGCATCCGCAAAAGGAGGCTGCAAGCACAGAAAAAAGCAGTACAAGCGCCGTCGCTTTAAAAACTATTCCTATCTTTCTTTTCGTGATTTTCATAAGGAAATTCCTCCGATTTTTTTGTTATTCGGTTTAATCATGCTCCGACTCCGATACTTCTGTGGTATCGCCGTCTTTATCATTTGAAGGTTTATTCGACGGCTCAGCTATTTCCGGAGCGCCGTCAATAACATTTTCATTTTTGAAAGAGTTTTTTTCATTTTCAGACCCGGATTTGACCGCTCCGTTTAGGTTAATAAATCCGAAAACGGCATTAAAGGTCAGAAGACAGCAGCACAAAGCCGAGGATATATAAACTGTCATCCTTGCTTTCTTTTTTTTCTTTTTTATATAGTCATCCCTTCTTTTAAAGAGATCGTCAAGCACTTCCGCTTCAGTTTTTATCATGCCATATCACCTTCCCAATCGATGATGCTTCGAAGCTCGTTTTTGGCTCTGAAAAGCAGATTGTCGATCTGCTTCCTGCTCTTTTTCATAATCACCGCCGCATCCTTATACGAAATATCCTCAAAATACACAAGATACACCGCCGTCTGCATTTCGGAAGGAAGCTTTTGAATTGCATTATACAACGCTCTTTTTGATTCGCTTTCAAAAAGCTCGCTGTCAGGAGAGGTCTGACTTTGCATAATCTCTGCCTCTGCCGATTCAAGAGATATTCTCTTTTCTCTTGCTGCCTTTTTCAGATAGTTGCACGAAAGATTTCTTGCTATCGTATAAAGATATGTTTTAAGCGACGTTTTAAAGTTGTATCTGCCTTTATGTATCATCAGCTGAAGCAGTGCGTCCTCCGCAATATCCTCCGCTGCCATCTGATCCTTTACAAACCGAAAGACAAAATAGGTCAGATTTTTAAAATGCATCGATACAATGTCGCCGAATGCTTCGTCTTCACCTTCAAGGTAACGGCGGTAGCTACTTTCACCGTTATCTGCCACGTTTAACCTCCGAATTTACATTCTTCACTTATTATTAAACCGAAACCTGAATATTCCTTATTTTTTTTGCAATTTTTTACGACGACGAACAGGCAGTCCTATGCCTGCCTGTTTTAAGTCTGTTATTTTGCAATGAAATTCATTTTAGAAAATTTTTCTGCCTGTTCTTTTGCCTGTCACTGCAGCGCCTGCCGTAATGCTTAAGGAAAGCAGTACAAGGCAGAAAGTAAGCTTGCTTTTGTCGTCGGTTCTTGGAGACACCGGCTCGTCCGGCAGCTTGTTTATTACGGTATCCGCCTTGGTTATCTCATTTTCCGCCTTAGCATCGGCAAAATATTTATCACAGTCCTCGCAGTACCAATACTCGATATTACCGTCTGCATTCTTTGTTGCAGCTTTGGCTTCGACATGCTTAAGGCTTGTGTGATTGCCTGCGTCAAGCTCGCCGTATGCCTTACCGCAGATTTCGCAGACCGCCTTATCCTTACAGCTTGCCTTACCACCCCTGTGGCTTGAAATCACCTTGCTGCAAAGATCGCAGATATGGTCCTTGTCCGCGTCCTCGTGATCCGAAACAGTCTTTTTGCAGTAGTCGCAAAGATGATCTCTGTCGGCATCCTCGCACGCGCTCATCACCTTACCGCAGGTGTCACAGATGTGATCTGTATTATCGTCTGCGTGAGGCTGCACATCGAAAATTTCCTTACAGCGCAAGCACTCCTTGCTGTGATCGGTATCGGTTATAACATAGTCCGCACCGATTTCGTGCCCGAGTGCCGGGATAAGTACGCCGCACTCTGTACAGGTCGCCGAAGCCGTGCAGGTCGGCTGTGCACCTTTGTGATTTGTGTGGGTACATGCCGTCCACGCAGCGACAAGGGTCATGTTTTCTGTAACTGTGTCTGTTTCGTGCTCCCACTTCGTATCGCCTTTATACCAGCCGGAAAAGAAGAAACCGATCCTTGAAGCAGGCTCGATTCTGTCTGAAATTCTGCTTCCGTCGATGAAATATCTCTCGGCATCGTCAAGCGTACCGCCTGCCGCATCGAAGGTAACCTTGAAATACTTTTTATTTGTCGGATTCGGTTCATTTCCGACAATGCCAAGCTCGCTGCTCGCATCGGAGAATTTTGCGTTAATACTGTTATTACGTATCAGCTCGTTATATGTTGCATTGCCGAGCTCGACAGCAGCAGAATCCCCGTCAGATGCCGGGTAATTAACTATCACCTCGCCGTTGAATGTACCGCCTTCGATTCTGCCATTGCTTACTATAACCGCACTGTTGAATATACCGCCGCTTATAATTCCGCCGCCGATACTTTCGTCGCCGACTGTCACATCTCCGTAAAATATGCCATACTCAATCCTGCCTGCGTTGATCACAGCCTGCCTGAACTCGGTGACTGCTTCCGAACCGTCCTCAGTTTTAATTATACCGTTGTAATCCTCGCTGCAGTCGACCACAACCGTGCCGTCTATTTCACCGCCGTCGGCATTCATCCTGTCACGCAGATACAGAGCGCTGCCGTTAGGCGCCGTGCATTCCGAAACAGAGCCGCCGGTCATCGTAAATGTGCCTTTTTCATAAACGCATACAGCGCCGCCGTCATAGCCTGACGTGCAGTCCTTGATCAATCCGGACTTGAAGATGAACGTGCCGTTATCAACGCACACGCCGCCGCCGTCGTTTTTTGCCGTGCAGTTTCTTATTACACCGCCGTCAAGAATGAATGTGCCGCTGCCGTCAATATAAGCTCCGCCGCCGCGGCTGACAGCGCTGCCTATGATGCTGCCTCCGGTCATCGTAAAGGTGCTGTTTCTGCCGACAAATATTGACCCACCGATATCAGGTACACAGCCGACGATGCTTCCGGCTTCCATTTTGACCGTGCTGCCGCCGGTAGCGCTTATACCGCCGCCGAACATAGGGCTGCCGCCGCCATAAATAATACCGCCGCTTACCGTTTCGGTACCGTTTTCTTCATCAAGCTTCCACAGTCCGTTTTGCTGTATGGTAAACCTGTGCTCTGCGTCCGGTCTGCTGTCGATGATAGTCAGCCTGCTTTTATACACCAAGAGAACCTGAATGCCGTCTGAACCGAATTCCTTTACGCTAAGGATATAGCCGTTAAGATCGAGGGTAAGCTCGCGGTCATACTGAATTCGAGCGACAGAGTCGAGTGTAATATTATCCGCAAGCCTTATCTTTAAAACACTGCTGTCCTTAATTGCATCCTTAAGCTCCTGCTCGCTTTTAACGTTTCCTGTCCACTTCGCCTCAAGCGTAATGTCGACGGTCACAGGCTCCGAAAAGTCATATTCGGCACCGTCGTTATACCATCCGATAAAATCATAGCCGTCTTTTGCCGGATCATCCGGCTTGACTGCTTTTTTGCCGCTTTTTAAAACCTGTTTTGCATACTCGCTGTCCCCGTTTTTGTATGTAACGGTTATACCGGAAATATTGCAGCTTTCATTTCCGAGCAAAATTTCGCCGTAATAGATTCCGTGTTCAACCGAGCTGTTATAAAAGACCCGGATTTCCCCATTAAATCCGGTAACACCGGTCAGGTCGTCCTTACAGGTAATTTTGCTGCCGTCTTCAATGACTACAAGCCCACTAACCTCACCGCCGTTTGCGTTCATAACGGCATTCGGACCTATAATTGCAGCACCGTCATCGACAGAATTTGCAGAGTTTTCCCTGATGCAGCCGCCGGTCATTGTAAATGTGCTGTTTGAAACATACAAAGCTCCGGCACCGCTCGAATAGCAGCCGATAATCATACCGGCGTTCATGGTGAACGCGCCTTTTTCCCTTACCTCAATAGCACCGGCGCCTCCCTGGCAGCCGACAATGCTGCCGCCGTCAATTTTAAGCGAGCCGCCGTCGATATATATACCAAGATTGGTAATAATTCCGCCATTAATAACCCTGTCACCGTTTTCCTCGTCCAGAATAAGCAGGTTTGTGCCGTAATAGTTGTAAAAGCGGTGCTCGGCCGAAGGATTGCTGTCTTTAAGTGTCAGATCGCCGGTTACATTCATGCTTACAAACGGTTTTGCCTCATTGAAATATCGAAGCACATGACCGTTAAGATCAAGCGTCACAGCACGGTCAACAGTCGGGATTATATCAATTATAATGTCCGCCGTCAGCCGTACAGTATCGATTTTACTGTCTGCCAGCGCATCTATAAATTCCTGCGCCGTTGCTGCATTTTTGACCGTCTCGCTCTCGGCAAATACGCCTGTCGAAACAAGACAGAAAAGCAGGCATAAAACAAACAGAATTCCAAATATTCGTTTTTTCATTTTCCGTTACCTCCGTTTAAGAATTGTGAGCGGTATTTATCTAAACAGGTTAATCTGAGATCATCCGATACGAAATTTCCTCTGTAAAGCGCATAGCGTCCGACCGTAGCTTTTTAATAATGCTGCGCTGTTGTCTTTATATCTCTGATCTGTTTTCTCTGATCTGTTTTCTCTTTACTGACTGATCATTTAGTATTATAGCACAAATATTACATTTATTCAACCCCTTTACGGCGTTTTAGATGAAAAAGGACAGCCGAAAATCAGCTGCCCTTTAATCTGTTATTAACTGTTTTTAAGTTCTGATATTTTGCTCCGTCACCTACCAAAATTCTCTTTTTTTCTTTTACTGCCCCGATATGATTTAAAGATTGCAGCGCCGGTACCGGCAAACAGGAGAGCGGTCAGGATTGAAAGAGAGGCTGTATCGGCGGTCTTCGGGGAGTCGTTGTTCTTCTTTTCCTCATCGTCGATTAGCTCGTTCATCCTTCTTGTAAGAGAGTCAAGCTTGTTTTTGACGCTGTTACCAACTGTAACTGTCGTCGGTGACGACAACATTTTCCATCACATTCTGCGCAAGCGTTCGCATATCGCCTGCCGGTGCGGCGGCGTCAATCGCTTTTTGCAGAAGGGTATACTTATTGCCATCGCACTCTGTCACAAGCACCTCGCCGCATTCACACGCGAGCCATGTGTAACCGAGTGAGTCGGTTTCATCAAATAAGGAATGTCTCGCCGTCTTGTTGGTTACCTCGCCGCACTTGACACAACTGACCTCGCGGGTCAGTCCGTCGTCGTTGGGCGTGAACGTAAGGGAGTGGCGCTCGGTAGCATAATCCATACCGCAGGCACAGCAACTATGATGCGTGTTTGTAGTTCCTTGATGCCGCGCCGGACTGTGCGCCCGCGGCAGCCTTGACCGTTACGGTGCCGCAGCAGATGTTGATTATAAAATTGTCATCGGCATCATCATTGTTGGGCAGACCAATTGCAACCGGTTTATTCTTTTCGGCACTCGGCACGCTCGAAGCGTTGATAATACCGCCGTAAGTCTCCCTGTTTTCGGCGGTGTTTACCACGGTCAAGTGGGCGTTTGTACCCTTTTCTCGGTAAGCTTCTTTGCCGCGTCACCCCCCCTGAATGGCGGCGTACTCGGTCTCCGTTTTGTCTACGGTGACAGACGCCTGATTGCCGTCCGCCGCAAATACAGACAGAGGCAGCATCGAAAGCACCATCATGACAGTAAGCAGCACGGAAAGTATCCGCTTATCGAGTGTGATTTTTTCGTTCATCTCGTTACTCCTTTACACGTTTTGCATTTTTACATGCATTTTGCAATTGCAGCAGACAGAATCTGCGCAGATACCGGCTTTTTATGAAAATACGCACAGCCCAGCCTGAACGACTGCGCGCCGAATCCGTTGTCGTCGGAAAACCAGAGCACCGGGACATCTTTGCAAACGCTTTTGGCGGCGATGACGCCCTCCATACCGTCCGCGCCGTCCATCGCAATCACGATGCAGTCCGGCGGGCTTTCCTTTATGCCCGAAATAAAGCTGTCATAATCGAAACAGCCTGCTGCCTGAATCCTTCGGTAGCAGCACTCGGGAAGCGCAGAAAGAGAATGCATAAGCTCGTCCCTGTCCGACTTCGTTCCGTATATGATCAATCTCATATGACACCTCCTTTTAAGCATAGCTATACATGTTTATGATAACAGACAACTCGGCCTTTTTCAATCGGTTTTGCACAAACGGTCAAAAAACGGCACAAACGGCAGTTTAGGCAAAAACCTGAGATTGCTCAAACGCAATAAAACGACAAAACACCTGCGCTCACAAGAACGCAGGTGCTCTTTTATAGCATATTGCTTTTATTTTGCCGTGCGGACGGTATTTACCATCTCATCAACATAATACTTCATCTCGGCGCGCTTGGCATCGTCGGCTGCCGACTCGTCCATAACGATGTAAGCTACGATAAACGGTACGCCGTCGTGGCTGAAGCCGTAGCCGTAGATCGGGCAGCTAAGCTCGGTGCCGTAATCCTCTGCCTTCTGAACACCCTCAAACAGCAGCGCGGCGCTTCCGTCGGCAAGCTTTGTTTCTGTGGTTTCAAGCTCGAGCTGTGCATATTTTGCACGGTAGTTCTGCATCAAAACACCGTTAAAGTTATCATTATACAGCGCCGAAAAGGCATCCTTCAGCGGTGCTTCCTCTGCCGAATAATCGTATGCCGCTACAATAGCATATTTGTTATTTCCGCTCTCGGTCAGCGCAAAGCCGCAACCGTAATTTTCGGCATGCCATTCGGGAATGGAAATCAGGTAGTGCGGATCTGTCTCGGTAATTTCATAGAGTGCCGGAAGCGAGGATGACACATCATCTTCATTATCACCGTTATTGCCGGCGTCGGTATTTTCGCTTTTTTGTGCATCGCTTTCCTTGGTTTCGCTTTTTTGCGATTCGGAGTCGCCGGAATTTGTTTTTTCATTCTTTTTGCAGCCGCACAGCACCGCTGTCATCATCAGTCCGGCAAGGATAAGCGCGAGAATTCTTTTCATCATGGTAAATCTCTCCTATCTGCTTCATTTTTTAAAAATTCGGGTACAGGAATTTACATTTTTATTTTATAGTTTTTATCGTATATCCCATTATATATTATCTTAAGCTGCATTGCAACCGTTTTTTAACGTGTAAGTCAAAATCTGCTCTTTTCTGCTTCGTTAAAAAGCCGGTACACATCGCATCCGTGTCGGCTGTTTTTGGGCACAAACCGATTGACACAGGAGGCAAATTGTTATATAATAAAGGATAATGTAGAAAAAAAGGACCTATTCCGGATGAATATCAACGACAATTCAAACAGCTTTAATAATTATATCAATCTTGCAAAAGAAATAGTAATGCAGAAAACCGTAAGCCGCGGATCGCCGCTTAAGGTGTTTGTACAGACCTTCGGCTGCCAGCAGAACGAAGCGGACAGCGAGCGCCTTTACGGAATGGCATTGTCAATGGGCTATGAATATTCCGACAGCCTCGAAAATGCAGATCTTGTAATATTCAACACCTGCGCGGTAAGAGAGCACGCAGAGCTTAAGGCTCTTTCGAAAACCGGTCAGCTGAAGCACAGAAAGGCGCAGAACCCGGACATGATTGTCGTAATCTGCGGCTGCATGGTGGCTCAGGATCACAGACTGAATGATATCAAAAACAGATATCCGTATGTCGATCTTCTTCTCGGTGCAACATCTCCGCAGATGTTCCCGGAGTATCTTTACGGAATTTTAAAGGAAAAACACAGAGCATTTCATCCGGATGAAAATGCGGTCATCACAGAGGGCATTCCGGTAAGGCGCGCATCGGATTTCAAGGCGTGGGTCAGTATTATGTACGGCTGCAACAACTTCTGCACCTACTGTGTTGTTCCGTATGTCAGAGGAAGAGAAAGAAGCCGCAAAAAGGAGGACATCCTGCTTGAGGTAGGTCAGCTTGTTTCGGACGGCTACAAGGAAATTACCCTTCTCGGACAGAACGTCAACTCCTACGGGCACGATCTGTATTCCGACTACGATTTTGCCGATCTGCTTTCGGACATCTGCAAAATCAAGGGTGATTACTGGATCAGATTCATGACCAGTCACCCGAAGGACGCTTCGCTTAAGCTGATTTCGGTTATTGCCGAAAATTCAAAGGAGGATTCAAAGCCTCATATAGCAAAGCATTTTCATCTTCCGCTTCAGGCAGGAAGCGACAGGGTTTTAAAGGAGATGAACAGGCACTACACAAGCGATGCATATTTTGAGCTTGTAAGGCACATGAAGGAGCAAATCCCCAACATTACCCTTTCAACCGATATAATCGTAGGCTTTCCGACCGAGACCGACGAGGATTTTGACAGAACGGTCGACATGCTCGAAAAGGTAAGATACGACTCGCTTTATTCCTTTATCTACTCGATAAGAAAAGGAACTCCGGCAGAAAAGATGGAGCAGGTTCCGGAAGATATCAAGGGAGAGCGCTTTAAAAGGCTTCTTGATGTACAGAACAGAATCTCTTGGGAAAACAATCAGAAATATATCGGCAGAGAGGAAAAGGTTCTTGTCGAGGGAAGAAGCAAAACCAATCCGGAGATGATGACCGGAAGAAACGAGCATAACAGGCTTGTTCACTTCAGGGCTGACGACCAGCTTACAGGAAGCTTCCGCAAGGTAAAAATCACAGGTGCGGATACCTATTCGCTCATGGGAGAGCTTGTATAATTAAAATCGAAAATATAAATCAAATTTTCAAAATGAAACGGACATAACGATATGGCAGTTACACCGATGATGCAGCAATACCTTGAAATCAAGGAAACCTGCAAGGATGCAATACTTTTCTACCGTCTCGGAGACTTTTACGAGATGTTTTATGACGACGCCATTACGGCATCGAAGGAGCTCGAACTCACTCTTACGGGCAAAAGCTGCGGAGAGCCGGAGAGAGCGCCGATGTGCGGTGTTCCGTTTCATTCAGCGGATCAGTATATCGGCCGGCTTGTAAACAAGGGCTATAAGGTCGTAATATGCGAGCAGATGGAGGACCCGTCTCTTGCAAAGGGGCTTGTAAAAAGAGGAATTGTCAGAGTTGTAACCCCCGGAACAATAATCGACAATACGCAGCTCAAGGAGGAAAAGAACAACTATCTCTGCTCGCTATATATCGAGCCGGAGGTAATTTCGGTCGGCTTTGTCGACGTTTCGACAGGAGAGACCTCCGCCACCGTATTTAAAGGCGACGGAAGAATCGATAGGGTGATAAACGAGCTCGGAACCTACTGCCCAAGCGAGATCATTACAAATGTGAACCTTTTAGACTATAAGATACTCGGAAACTACATAAAAAGCAGAATCGGCGCGTTTACAACCGAAAATCAGCCGCAGAGGTTTGATTATATAAAGGCATTTGCCCTTACAACACGCGCAATCGGCGCATCGGCAAAGGACTATGAAAAGGAAATAATCTGTGCTGTCGGAGCGCTGCTCGGATACGTTTCGGAAACCCAGATGACCGATATCAGCAATATCAGCAAGCTGACGGTATACGAGGAGGGACAGTATCTCGGAATCGATATTTCCACAAGAAGGAATCTCGAGCTTTGCGAGGCGATGCGCACCGGAGAAAAAAAGGGCACGCTTTTATGGGTGCTTGACAGAACCAAGTCGGCGGCAGGCGCAAGAATGTTAAGAAAATGGGTGGAGCAGCCGCTTATAAATCAGAAGCAGATCACAAAGCGCCAAAGAGCCGTTTCCGAGCTTTTCTCGGAATATATGCTAAGAGAGGATCTTTCATCCGAGCTTTCGTCGGTTCTCGATCTTGACAGGCTGATAACAAAGCTGATATATCAGACAGCCTCTGCAAGAGACCTGAGAGCAATTTCGGCGACAGCCTCTGTAATTCCGAATATAAAGCAGCTTTTAAGGGACTGCAAATCCGACGCACTTGTCGGCATAAGAGACGACCTTGACAGCCTTGACGATATCCGCGAGCTTATAAATACCGCAATCGTCGAGGAGCCGCCGATGTCGCTTCGCGAGGGCGGATTTATCGCAAGAGGCTACAGCAAGGAGGCTGACGAGCTTTTTGAGATTGTAAAGGACGGTCAGAGCTATGTCCGCAAAATGGAAGAGGCGGAAAGAGAAAAAACCGGAATCAAGAATCTGAAAATCTCATACAACCGCGTGTTCGGATACTATATTGAGGTGACAAAGTCCTTCATTTCCGAGGTACCGGAAAGCTATATAAGAAAGCAGACACTAACAAACTGCGAAAGATACATAACCGAAGAGCTTAAAAACATGGAGGCAACCATTTTAGGCGCGTCAGACAAGCTATCGGCTCTTGAGTACGAGCTGTTTTCCGAAATCAGGATGAAGATCACAGCAATGACCGAGAGAATCCAGCGCTCCGCTTCCCTTCTTGCAGAGCTCGACTGCTATGTAAGCCTTGCGGACGTTGCTGCAAGATACAACTACTGCTGTCCGGAGGTTGATTACGGAGACGAAATCAACATAAAAGAGGGTCGGCATCCGGTTGTCGAAAGATTCACAAAAAACGAGTATTTTGTTCCGAACGATACCCTTCTTGACACAAACTTCAATCAGCTTGCGCTCATAACGGGACCTAACATGGCAGGAAAATCGACATATATGCGTCAGGTTGCGCTTATGGTGCTTATGGCACAGATCGGATCGTTTGTCCCGGCAAAGGAAGCAAGAATCGGAATTGTCGACAAGATTTTTACAAGAGTCGGTGCATCCGACGACCTTGCCTCCGGTCAGTCTACCTTCATGCTTGAAATGAACGAGGTTGCATACATTCTTAAAAACGCAACGAAAAGAAGCCTGATCGTCCTTGACGAAATCGGCAGAGGAACAAGCACCTTCGACGGCATGAGCATCGCAAGGGCGGTAGCGGAATATATCGTCTCGAAGAAGATCGGGGCAAAAACCATGTTTGCAACCCACTATCACGAGCTTACCGAGCTCGAAGGCTCCCTTCACGGCGTCGTAAATTACAACATTGCCGCAAAGAAAAAGGGTGACGATATCACATTTTTGCGCAAGATTGTAAGAGGTGCAACAGACGACAGCTACGGCATTGAGGTTGCAAAGCTTGCAGGTGTTCCGAATGAGGTTATAAATAACGCAAAAAAGATTTTAAAGGAGCTTGAAGGAAAGGGGCTTAGGGTGCCTACGCACACGGTAAAGGAGGAAAACTCCAACGTCTCAATCGATGACTACAAGGCAGAGGACGTAAGAAAAAGGCTGCTTAATACCGATGTGAACCTACTCACTCCGCTCGAGGCAATGAATCTCGTTTACGAGCTGAAAAAGCTGGCAGAATAACAGGCTATAAAAAGGAAAAACCGGGCAAACCGACATATAACTTAAAAAAGCAGGATAAAAAATGGGAATTATTAATGTCCTTGACACACAGATAGCGAACATGATTGCCGCAGGAGAGGTTGTTGAACGACCTGCCTCGGCGATTAAGGAGCTTATTGAAAACGCAATAGACGCAAAGGCCACAAAGATCACCGCCGAGATCAAAAACGGCGGCGTTTCCTTCATGCGCGTTGCGGACAACGGATGCGGAATGAGCCGCGAGGATGTTCCGCTCTGTATTCTTCGGCACGCGACAAGCAAAATCCGCGAAAAGGCAGACCTGAACGGCATTGCCACTCTCGGATTCCGCGGAGAAGCTCTTGCGGCAATTGCCAGTGTTTCTCATCTCAGAATCATGACAAAACGCCCGTCGGACGAGCTCGGAACCCTTCTCGACGTAAAATACGGAAAGATCGATTCGATAAGCGAGATCGGCTGTCAGAACGGAACGACGATAATCGTGGAGGGGCTTTTTGAAAACGTCCCGGCAAGAAAAAAATTTCTCAAGCGCGACATTTCGGAGGCAAACGCAGTTGCAGCCGTCATGGAAAAGCTTGCACTGTCGCACCCGGAAATTTCGCTTAAATTTATCTCGGACGGAAATATCAAATATGTTACGGCAGGCGACGGCAATCTTAAAAATGTAATATATGCCGTGCTCGGGCGCAGCTTTGCACATTCTGTCGCCCAGGTCCGCGATATGACAGACGGCGTGACAGTCGAGGGATATATCGGCACACCGGAAAATGTCAAGGGAAATCACAACAGCCAGAACTTTTTTATAAACGGCAGATACATAAAGAGCCTTACCGCACAGTCTGCGCTTGATCAGGCATTCCGCTCCTATATTCAGCCGAACAAATTTCCATGCTGCGTCCTGAACCTAAGCGTTCATCCGGCATTTGTCGATGTCAATGTCCACCCCCAGAAGCTGGAGGTTAAATTTTCAAACGACAACGCGATCTTCAATGCAGTTTACTGTGCAGTAAGAAACACGCTCATAACAGGCATGAGCCGTCCGGAGCTTAATACCGAACCGAAAACCAGACACACATCGGATGACTATAAGATTTTCAAAAATATAGTAAACGAAAAGCTCGAGGACGCAGATGCCGCAAGAGCCGTTGCCGATGAGGTCGAAGCTCTCGGCGTCGGATATGAGCAGATCGAAATCAATACGAATGCGGCACTGCAAAAAAAATACGATTTTGCCCCGATTGTAGAAAAGCCACGGGAAGACAGCGCGGCACAGGAAACAGACAGTAAAAAAGCCGGCGGATATTCGGAAAATCACCTAAACAGCCTGAATATTGCAAATATTGCCGGCAGCATCGGCAAAAGCGTTCTGTCGGGCATAAGCGAAGCCGATAAAACCGACGGCACCGAAAATAACGTAACAAAAGAAAATCCGCAGCAGCCGGAACAGGATATGACGCTGCTTCGCACCTTTATTTTTAAGGATTATTCCCAGACGGACATTGAAGAGACCGCAGAAGCAAAAAATGAAGAGCATGCAGAAGAAAGCATGCCGTCCGCCCCCCAAGATCAGCTTTTGCCGAACGCAGAGGATGCGCCCGAAACGATTATGAAGGAACCTGAGGAGCTTCCTTGGTACAGGATACTGGGAGTAGCGTTTAACTGCTATATTTTCATCGAAATGCGCGACAAAATGATGATAATCGACAAGCACGCCGCTCACGAACGCATCCTTTTCGAAAACATGAGGCAAACCCTTAAGGATTACGATCATATATCCCAGATTCTTCTCATCCCGATCGAGCTTTCGCTTTGCCACGAGGCATTTTCCGCAGCCTATGAGCATGCCGATGAAATAAAGTCGGTCGGATATGACTTTTCCTTAAATCAGGAAAGCAATATTATAACGGTAGTTCAGATCCCGGCGGGGATTCCGACAGCTGCCGCAACAGAGGCATTTGAAATGCTCTGCGACAAGCTTGCGTCCGGTACCGGAAATGCAAAAAACGAAATTCACGATTTATATGAAAGCGCCCTGTATCAGGCATCCTGCAAGGCAGCGGTAAAGGGCGGAATAAGCGACGATGATGCGCATATAAAATGGGTTTGCGACACTGTACTCTCAAGACCGGAGATCAAATTCTGCCCTCACGGCCGCCCTGTCGCATTTGAAATATCCAAGCACCAGATAGAAAAACGATTCGAAAGATCATAAAGAGCATAAGAACACGGAGATACAAAATGGCACTTAAGGTAATCAAGACAGAAGGACACGCGCGGCTCGGAATTATGGAGACTCCGCACGGAACGATAAAGACACCGGTATTTATGAACGTCGGAACCGCCGGCGCTATCAGAGGAGGAGTTTCGACTGCCGATCTGCGCGAAATAAACTGCCAGGTCGAGCTTTCAAACACATATCATCTTCACATCCGCCCCGGCGACAAGGTCATTTACGAGCTCGGAGGGCTTCATAAATTCATCAACTGGGACAGACCGATTCTTACCGACAGCGGCGGATTTCAGGTGTTCTCGCTTGCAAAGCTCCGCAGAATCAAGGAGGAGGGCGTGTACTTTTCCTCTCACCTCGACGGCAGAAAGATATTCATGGGTCCGGAGGAAAGCATGCAGATTCAGTCGCATCTTGCTTCGACAATTGCAATGGCGTTTGACGAGTGCATAGAAAACCCTGCGGAGTATAAGTACACAAAGAACTCCTGCGACAGAACCTACAGATGGCTCGTCCGCTGCAAAAACGAGATGCAGAGGCTCAATTCCCTTCCCGAGACGATCAACAAGCAGCAGATGCTTTTCGGAATCAATCAGGGAAGCACATATAAGGACATTCGGACCGAGCACATGCAGAAGATTGCCGAGCTTGACCTTGACGGATACGCAATCGGAGGACTTGCCGTCGGCGAGTCGGCCGAGGAAATGTATGAAATTATCGAAACAGTCGAGCCGTTTATGCCGAAGGACAAGCCGAGATATCTGATGGGCGTCGGAACACCGCAGAACATCGTCGAGGCAGTATATCGCGGAGTTGACTTCTTCGACTGCGTCATGCCCTCCAGAAATGCAAGACACGGCAACCTTTTCACATGGGAAGGCAAGATCAATATCATGAACGAAAGATACATGAAGGATCCGAATCCAATCTCAAAAAAATGCTCCTGCCCTGCCTGCAGGGATTACTCAAGAGCGTATATAAGACACCTTTTAAAGGTAAACGAGATGCTCGGAATGAGGCTCTGCGTTCTTCACAACCTGTTCTTCTACAACGAGCTTATGGAAAAGATCAGAGAAGCCCTTTCGCTCGGAAAATATGAGGATTTCTACAAGACATATGTTAACCGCCTTGCCGAAAGAGCCGAATAACAGGTAATCGATGCCCCGACAAAATCATGCCGGGGCTCTCATTTTGTCGGAATACCACATCTTGTATGCATACCCCGATTGTTGACAAGATAATGTTTTTATGGTATAATTTTTAAGTTAAAATATCCACAGAAAAGCTTGCATAGCAAGCTTTTAGGCAATTTGCCTCTCCGTGCTTTGCACGGATGTGGATATTGCAACTACAAAAGCAAAATTCCTTTGGGATTTTGGACGGCTTCGCAGTCCGGCGTTTTTAACGCCGCTTTTGTGTTAAAATAATCATACAAAAGCACTTGATTTTATTCAGATTTAGAATCAGCAGGGTCATTAATTTCAGAATCTTTTTAAAGGAACGGTCGAAAATGTCGAAAGAAAAAAAGCAGTACGACGAACAGAGTATTTCATCTCTTAAGGGAGCTGACAGAGTAAGAAAGCGCCCTGCGGTCATCTTCGGTTCCGACGGACTCGAGGGCTGCGAGCACTCTGTTTTCGAGATCATTTCAAACGCTGTCGACGAGGCTCGCGAAGGCTTCGGAAGCCTTATAAACATTACCGTATTCAAGGATCACTCTATCGAGGTCGAGGATTTCGGACGCGGGGTTCCGCTTGACTATAACGAAAAGGAAGGAAGATACAACTGGGAGCTTGTCTACTGCGAGCTCTATGCAGGAGGAAAGTACTTCAACAACAGCGCGGATTCATCCTATAAATACTCTCTCGGTCTTAACGGCCTCGGCGCGTGTGCAACACAGTACAGCTCAGCCTATATGAATGTCCGCTCCTATAAGGGAGACATCCTTTACAGCATCGATTTTAAAAAGGGAGAGCCTGTCACAGAGCTTACCAAAACAGAGCTGCCTCGTTCTAAAAAGCGCACCGGAACGGTTGTAAGATGGCTGCCGGATCTTGAGGTTTTTACCGATATAAACATCCCTCTCGAATTTTACACCGAAATGCTCAAAAAGCAATCGGTCGTAAACTCCGGAATAAGGTTCCACCTGAAGTGGGAGACACAGGAGGGCTTTGACGAGTACGATTTTATCTATGAAAACGGAATAATCGACTATGTTTCGGAGATTGCAGGAGAGGATTCACTTACCGCGCCTGTGTTCTGGCAGACAGAGGACACCGGAAGAGACCGCGCCGACAAGGACGATTACAAGCTCAAGGCAGAGGTTTCGTTCTGCTTTTCAAACAAGGTGAGCCGGCTTGAATACTACCACAACTCGAGCTTTCTCGAGCACGGCGGATCACCTGAAAAGGCGGTCAAGTCCGCATTCGTTGCCGAGCTTGACAAATATCTTAAAGCAAACGGAAAATACAACAAAAACGAGTCGAAAATTCTGTTCACCGATATTGAGGACTGCCTCGTGCTTGTCACAAACAGCTTTTCAACACAGACCTCATACGAAAACCAGACAAAGAAATCGATTACAAACAGCTTTATAGCAGAATCGCTCACGGCGTTTTTAAAGCACAATCTTGAGGTTTACTTCCTTGAAAAGCCGCTTGAGGCTGAAAAAATAGCTTCTCAGGTGCTTATCAACAAGCGAAGCAGAGAAAAGGCGGAAAGCGCGAGAATTGATATTAAAAAGCAGCTTTCAAGCAATATGGATATCGCAAGCCGGGTTGAAAAATTCGTCAACTGCCGCTCGACCGATCCGGAAATCAGAGAGCTTTATATCGTCGAGGGGAACTCCGCTCTTACCTCCTGTAAACTTGGAAGAGCCGCAGAGTTCCAGGCGATTATTCCGGTCAGAGGAAAGACGCTAAACTGTCTTAAAAGCCCGTACGAAAAGATTTTTAAAAGCGAGATCATTCTGGATCTGCTTCGGGTTGTCGGATGCGGAGTTGAAATCAAAGGCAAGGTAAAGGGAGACATTGTTCCGTTTTCGATGGACAACCTCAGATGGAGCAAGATCATTATATGCACCGATGCGGACAAGGACGGATTTCAGATCCGCACGCTGCTGCTTACGATGTTCTACAGACTTCTTCCGACGCTGATAAAGGAAGGAAGGATATATATAGCCGAATCTCCGCTTTACGAGCTCACCTGCAAGGGAGAGATCAGCTTTGCGTATGACGAAGCTGAGAAAGCAAAGATTATAGCAGGCTATAAGGATGCAAAGTATACAATTCAGAGATCGAAGGGACTCGGTGAAAACGAGCCGGAAATGATGTGGCAGACAACAATGAATCCGGCAACGCGCAGGCTTATCCGCGTATCTGCCGCAGATGCCGAGCAGACCGCAATTATTTTTGACACTCTTCTTGGTGATAACCTCCCGGCAAGAAAAGCATTTATTGCCGAAAACGGCGCAAAGTATATGTCGGATCTCGACGTAGACGACGGCTGATACCAAACTTTTTTCAGAGGTCACAATGATAAAATTCATATATGGCGGATCCGGAAGCGGAAAAACCGAATATATCGAGGATGACATTACCGCAAGGCTGAAAAGCGACGGCAGTGTCATCCTCCTTGTGCCTGAGCAGCAGGCAATCATCGCCGAGCGCTCGGTAAACCGGAAAACAACAAAAGAAAGGATTCCGACAATCAATCTTGAGGTCCTGAACTTCAACCGCCTTTCAAACCGGGTTTTCAGGGAATACGGCGGAATTCAATATGAAAATGTTACAAACGGCGGACGTGCGCTTATCATGTGGAAGGCACTCTTTTCTTCCCTTCCGTTCCTTAAGCAGTACTCATCCGGAATCGACACCCCCTCTGTCTTTATTCCGTCGCTGCTCGAGGAAATTGAGGATATGCAGAGGTATAACATTACCCCTTCAAGACTTGAGGAGGTTGCAGCCTCTCTGCCGGAGGAAAGCAAGCGCCTTTCGGAAAAGCTGTCTGATTTTTCGGTTTTATTTTCATCCTATCTTCAGATACAAAACGAGCTTTTCGGGCTTTATTCAAGCACAATGTCGCGTCTTTCAAAGACCCTGTCGGAAAACAGCTTCTTTTCGGGAAAGGATGTCTATATCGATTCGTTTGCCGGCTTTTCTCCGGAGGAATATGACATTATACGGCATATAATAAGGCAGGCGGACAATCTTACAATCTCGCTTTGCTTTGACCCGAGGGAAAATCAGCTTGTATCCGACAACACTATCGGAACCGCAAAAAAACTTAAGCGTCTTTCGGCAGGAAAGCAGATCGAGGAGGTCTTTTTAGACGGCCATCCGAGATTTGCCTCCCCCGAGCTTGCATTTCTTGAAGAAAACATGTTCAAGGCGGACAGAACAGAGACCTATGAGGATGTGCCCGAAAATATTCACCTGATCGAGGCAAGAAATATCTATTCGGAGGCGGAAACTGCCGCAAGAGAGATTCTGGAGCTCGTAAAAGCCGGCTCAAAATACCGCGATATTGCAGTAATAATGCGCTCGGAATCGGATTATGAGGGCGTCATTGATGCGATTTTTGACCGATACGGCATACCGTATCACTTTTCGAGGAGGGTCGAGCTCGACCAGAAGCCGGTTTTCAAGCTGATCCTGTCGGCACTCAATATCAAGAACGGCGGATTTAAAATCGAAGATGTTATCGTCTTTATAAAAACCGGATTTTCCGGCATTTCAAAAGACGAGGCGGATCTTCTTTGCGACTACGCCTACAGGTGGAACATACGCGGAAATGCCTGGACCTCCGACGAGGACTGGATAATGAATCCGGACGGATATACCGCAAGATTTACCGAACGCAGCGAAAAAATTTTGAAAGAGGTAAATGAAGCAAGACGCAAGGTAGTAAATCCGCTTATCAGGCTTTTCGATTATCTTGACGGCAAAAGGACCGTAAAGGAGGTATGCTGTGCCCTTTACGATTTTCTTACAACGCTCGGCGTCCCTTCCTTAATGGAGGAAAGCGGAAGCGAGGAGGACCTTCGCCTTTGGAACGCTCTTTGCGACGTTCTTGATCAAATGGTGCTTATTCTGCCGTCTCTTCCGGTAAACGCGCTGCAGTTCAGCCAGCTTATATCTCTTGTTATCCGTGCGACCGATATTGGAACGCTTCCGTCAAGGGTCGATGAGGTAACAATAGGATCGTCCGGCAGACTGAAAATCTCAGATATAAATCACGCGATTCTCCTCGGCGTAAACGAGGGGATCTTCCCTGCAGCCGCAAGAGAAAAGGGAATGCTCAGCGACAGAGAGAAAACCGAGCTTGAAACATACGATCTCATCTTCACTCCGAAGGTCGATTATCTTTCGGTCGAGGAGCTGTACAGCTTCTATAAATCGGCAACCGCTCCGAAGCAGACGCTCACGATTATCTATTCCTCATCCGACATTTCGGGAAGCACTCTTCGTATATCCCCTGTCTGCGAACGGCTTAAAAGCGCATTTCCGAAGCTTCAGACGGTGATTGCCTCGGAAGCAAGCATCCTTTCGAAGCTTGAAACAAAAGAGACATCCTTTGAATATGCCGTCCTGTTTAAAGACAGCGAGATCGGAAGGGCTCTTCAAAGAATATATACATCGGACGAAAAATACTCCGGTCTTCTTAAAGCAGCCGAGGCGCCTCTCGAGCTTTCTTATTATACGCTTGCAGAGGACACGGTAAACGAGCTTTTTAAAAGCGATCTTAAAATGACGCAGTCCCGGCTTGAACAGTTTGTAAAGTGCGCCTTCAGCTATCAGTGCAAGTACAACATGAAGCTGACGGATCACGACAAAATAAGCTTTACAAGCGCGGATACCGGCACATTTATTCATCATGTCCTCGAAAAATTCATGTCCTGCTGTCAAAGAGACGGAAAAATCCGCTATGACATGACAAATAGTGAAATCGAGGAGCTTGTCGACAGCATTATTTCCGACTATATCGGCAATCTGTTTAAGGACGCAGGGCAAAAGAAGCACAGGACAAACAGAATGATCGAGCTGTTTGCAAGGCTTAAAAGATCGGTAATTGCAATAATCAACTGCCTGATCGAGGAGCTTGCACAAAGCGAGTTTATCCCTTGTGCCTTTGAAATGAAGATCGATGACAGCAGCGATCAGAATGTCGTTTCACCGTTCAAGGTTCAGCTTTCCGACAATACAAATCTGCTTATCTACGGCACAATCGACCGTGTAGATGCCTTTAGAAAGCAGGACAAGCTGTATTTCAGGGTTGTGGACTACAAAACCGGCTCCAAGGTCTTTTCGGCAGATGACATCGAGCTTGGGCTCAACCTTCAGATGCTCCTTTACAT
Source organism: uncultured Eubacteriales bacterium (assembly GCA_934447715.1). Classification (GTDB taxonomy): domain Bacteria; phylum Bacillota; class Clostridia; order Oscillospirales; family CAG-272; genus HGM12657. The sequence continues at coordinate 28,622 of CAKSER010000014.1, forward strand.
GTTCTCGGTGTGGAAGGATAAGAGCGAAACGCTCAAAAAAATCACAGGCTGTGAAAACTGCGAGCTTGTCCCGTCCGGGGTTCTTTACTATGAAATGAAGGCAGATGCCGGAAACGTTCCGTACGGCACAGACAGTGCAACAGTCTTAAGAACCGTTGCGGAAAGGCTTAAGAGAACAGGAATGCTCCTTTCGACCGAGACGGTGTTAAGAGCCTGCGAAAGGGCGCTCGAGGGCAGATACATCCCGGTAAGGGAGGCAAAGGGAGCAAAGGATGCAGAGACTGCCGGCAAGGCAAATGCTGTAAGCAAGCCCACCTTTGTATCAAGCGTAAAAAGCCTCGAGCTTGTTTCGGACTTCGGAAGGCTTCTTTGCACGGTTGAAAAAACCGTAAGAAGGCTCGGAGACGAAATCAAGGGCGGAAAGGCCTCTGCAGTGCCGTTAAAGGACAAGGAGCACGACGGCTGCAGGTACTGCAAATTCAAGCCGATCTGCAGAAGATTTGATTTTTAAAGAAAGGAGGATATCCCGATGAGTACAAGGAAATGGACAGATGATCAGCTTCAGGCGATTTCGGAAAGCAGCGATACGATGCTTGTCTCTGCCGCAGCAGGCTCCGGAAAAACCTCGGTTTTAACCGAGAGAATAATCAGAAAGGTAACCGACAGCACAAACCCTGTCGATATAACAAGACTGCTTGTGGTGACCTATACAGAGGCAGCCGCAGCCGAAATGAAGGAAAGAATCTCGGCAGCGCTTACAAAGGCAATGGCACTCGATCCGAAAAACAAACGGCTTCAAAAGCAGTATCTCCTCCTGCCCGGCGCACATATTTCGACAATTCACGGCTTCTGCCTTGATGTTATAAGAAAGAATTTCAATCTGCTTAATATCGGAGCCTCATCAAAGGTTCAGAGCGCGGAGCAGTCAGAAATTCAAAGAAAAACAATTATGGAAAGCATAATTGACGAGTATTATGACAAGGCTCCGGAGGAATCCGACATTCCGGATTTTGCGATGTATGTCGATAATTTTGTTACAATAAGCGACGACAAGCTGTCGGATATTCTTCTTAATATATACCTAAGCACAATGTCGCTTCCGGAGGGAATCGGATTTTTAAAAACCGCATCCGACAGCCTAAAGCACTGCCTTGACGGCGATCTGTTTGACACCCCGTTCGGCAAGCCGATTATTTTAGAGCTTAAGGAAATGTTTGAGCACTATAAAAAAGTGTTTATGCAGGCGATCGAATATATAGGCGAAAATCCGGAATTTGAAAAGTATCTCGTTTCCTTTAAGGCGGACAGCGACTTTTGCGATCTGGTACTTAACGAGCTTAAAAATCCGGATTACAGCTCGCTTCGAAGCACGCTTTCCTCCTTCTCGCCGGTAACCCTTGCAAGAATCAAGTCGGAGCTTTTGTCGGACGAAATTGTTTATTATAAAGAGCTGCGAAAGAAGTTCAGCCCGTCTGTAAAGGAGCTTTTAAAAGCATATTTCTGCTATACAACCGAGCAGATTTCCGAAATGGCGAAAAAGAGTGCGGAATTTGTCGACATGACCTATCTGCTGCTTTCGGCATTCGAAAAGAAGTATTCGGAGGAAAAACGGGCGCGCGGACTTCTTGACTTTAACGACCTTGAGCATATGGCATACAGCCTTCTTGTTTCAAAAGATAAAGAGCCGACCGTAACTGCCACGGAAACTGCCGATTCGTTTGACGAAATCTATATCGACGAGTATCAGGATGTCAACCGACTGCAGGATGACATTTTTAAGGCAATTGCAGCTGCAAAAAGCACAAGCAGATTTCTTGTCGGCGACGTAAAGCAGAGCATCTACGCCTTCAGAGGCTCAGAGCCGGCTCTGTTTTCCGGCTACAGAAAAAATCCGAATGTAAAAACTATCTTTTTAAGGCACAATTTCCGCAGCGAAAACACAATTTTAAGCTTTGTAAACGCTGTGTGCGGATATCTTTTCAGAATTTCCTCCGACGAAATCAACTACCAAGATGAGGACGACCTTGTTTCGGGAAAGGAAATCAGGGAAGCCGAGAAGGTGGAAATTGCAATTGTGTCCGCCGCAAAGGAAAACGACAGCCGGGATTCAAACGAAAACGATTCGGACAAGTCGGAGGACTTTGAGAAAAACGAGCTTGAGGCGGATTTTGTCGCAAGACGTGCGGCAAAGCTTATAAAGCAGGGATACCGACCGAAAGACATTGCCGTGCTTCTGCGTTCTCCGAAGTCCACTGCAGCAGTATATGAAAACGCGTTTAAAAGATACGGAATTCCCTGCTGCAACGAGGATGCGCAAAGCCTCTTCGAAAATCCAGAGGTTCTGGTCGTCATGTGCATTCTCAACTGCATCGATAACCCCTGCAGGGATATATACCTTGCCGGAGCGCTCAAAAGCCCGATTTTCGGCGTTACGGTCGACGAGCTTATAACAATCAGGCACTACACCCCGGACGGCTTTCTTTACGACGCGCTCCGCGCCTATACCTCGGACACCGGATTTGCAAAAGGAAAGCGATTTTTAAGTACGCTTGAAAAATACCGCAAAATGGCATCCGAGCCGGTTGACAAGCTGATCTGGTATATCTATACCGACAGCGAAATCATGTCGCTTCTTCGCGCAAATGAAGGCGTGAAAGCCGATCTTGTCGAGCTTAAGCGCTCAAATCTGATGCTTTTATATGACATTGCAAGAAAATTCGAGCGCGACAGCTACAGGGGGCTTTTCAGCTTTATAAATTACATAAACGACATGCTCGAAGGAAAGGCAAAGATCAACACCGCAAGCTCGTTTACCGATTCAAGCGACGCGGTAAGAATATTAAGCATTCACAAATCAAAGGGACTTGAGTTCCCTGTCTGCTTCCTTTGCGGAGCCTCCAAGCGCTTTAACCAGGAGGATATTAAAAAGAAAATCCAGATGGATACCGGAATCGGAATCGCGCTGACGCTCCCGGACGATACCGGATTTGCATCCTGCGATACGATCTTTCGAAAGGCGCTTCAGCTAAGCAGCAAGAGAAAGCTGCTCGCAGAGGAAAAACGCGTTTTGTATGTCGCGCTGACAAGACCGATTGAAAAGCTGATTATCGTAGCAGAGACGAATTCCGATCCGGAAAAGCTGATTGAAAACGCAAGATTCAGAGCAAAACTCGGCTCAGAATATCTGATAAATAAATCACTTACGCAGATCGAATGGATACTGACCTCGCTATTCGCTTCCGATTATAACGGCTTTGACCTTTATATCGACAATGCCGAAACTTTTGATAAAGGCGATAAGCAGAAAAGCGATGTCGATCAAATAGAGTATGACGAAGGGCTGATTAACGAGTACGAAAAAATCCTTAACGAAAGATTCACCTTTGAATATCCGTACAGAATTTCAAAGGATATCCCGGCAAAGCTCGCGGTTTCGGACCTTACTCCGTCGATTCTCGACGACAGGGAGGAAACGGTTGATCTAAACGAAAGGCCGGGAGAATCTATAAAATCGAAGGAAGAATATAAAAAGCCGCAGTTCCTTGAGGAAGCACGGGCAAACGCAGCCGAAAGAGGCACCGCAACGCATGTATTTATGCAGTTCTGCGACTTTGAAAGGCTAAAATGCAGCGGATTTGACTCAGAGCTTGAGCGGCTGATCGACATGAAATTCATCCCGAAAAGATATGCCGATCTGATCGAAAGAAGCAGCATCAAGCGTTTCATTTCGTCCGAGCTGTTTTCCGAAATTCTGAGCGCAAAGCATATCTATCGTGAGACAAGATTCAATATCAGCCTGCCTGCTTCGGATTTTACCCAAAATGAAGACAGCAAATCGGCTCTTTTAAATGAATCGGTTCTTGTTCAGGGTGTTATCGACTGCATTACAGAAGCAAACGACGGCACAGTCAGTGTAATCGACTATAAGACCGACTACTTTTCAAGAGAGGACATATCAAGCGGAAAAGCCGAGGAGGAGCTGATACGCCGCCACAGCACCCAGCTTTCATATTATGCAAGGGCATGCGAGCAGCTTTTACTTAAAAAGGTTGACCGGCTTTGTATCTATTCCTTTGCACTCGGGAAAACGGTGGAAATCAAAAGATAAAACGCATTTCATTTCTTCGTTAAGAACAATACAAAAAGCCCCGGAAGATCAAAATTGATCTTCCGGGGCTGATTTATTTGCTTTTTGTTTTTGCATCTGATGCTTATTGCTTACTTAAGAATAACATCCTTTGAGCAAATAATATCCGCAATCTGCTTGCCGGAGTATGTTCCGTTGTACGGCATTACACCCTTGATGGTGATAGTTGCGCCTGCCTGTGTCTGCAGCTCAACTGTGGAGATAAGCATAGAATGATGTCCCTCATCATCGCTTGTAATCTCGGGAACGGTAAACTTGACGGTCTTGTCTCCGACGGTAAGCGTACCCTCTCTCGAACCGATATAGAGCTTCTGGTAATCAAGATAAAGATCCACCTTGACAGTCGCTTTGCCGTCGCCCTTGCTCTCTGCATGGCAGACAGCACGAAGTTTAAGCGTTATCGAATCGTCGCTTGTGATCGTAAAGTCGGAACTGAACGCACCGACACCTGTGATCGGGGGGACAGGATCTGTATCCGGCGTTGTTACCGGCTCTGTATCTGTGGTTGCAGGAGTTGTATCCGGCACCGTAGGATCGGTTGTTACCGGAGGCTCGTTTGTATCGCTGCCGGGTGACGGCGGATTCGTTGAAGTGTCACTCGTTGTTGTTCCGGTTCCCTGCTTGATTGTAATTGTATCATCGTTCAGTTCGGCTTTGACATTAAGCTCAACCGCCTTGGTCGCAGTTCCGTCGACCTTACCGTTGATTATCCATTTAGCCTCGATCGGGCATACAACGCTTGTTCCCATCGCACGCTCGACCTCTGCCGAGAAGGTTGTGAGCAGCTTCTTCTGTAATTCGCTCTTATTTTCGCTAATCGAAGAGCTCGAGAAGGTATGCTTGATTCCGTTTATAATAAGCTCGTTACCGTCGATTGTTTTCACATTTGCCGATCTGTATTCAAGATACAGATTTGCCGTAACAACCGCCTTTGAAGAATCGGTCGACTGTGTGGCACTCCACTCAACAGAGAGCTTGACATCCGAAGCTTCGTTGTTCGATGCGGTCTTTCCCGACGAAATCAGAGCTACGGCAACAAGCGAGACTGCTGTAATCAGCAGGACGAAAACAAGAATGACAACTGTCATTGACTTTTTCATTTTATCAGCTTTTTTCATTTTTCCGGCTTCTTTCGTTTTTGATAAAAATAGATTCTCTTACCGTTGTAATTATACCAAATTTCACCCGGATTGTCAACCGATTTTTTACTGTACTCTTAATTTAAGCTCCGAAAAAAACGCATCGGAGCATTGGATAATTACGGCGGTTTCGGTTCCGTTTTCACTTAACTTAATTATGACAGCCCTTTTAAAAAGGAAATCCGAACTGTAGTCAAATACCCTTTTTATGCCCTTTAAAGCCTTTAAAAGCTCTTTTCCGTTTTTTGTCCGAATCACATCGGTAACATCGTATAGGGAGATATTGCACACCACCGTTTCGGATTTCCCGAACGAGCGCACAACCGTAAAATCGTTTTTAAGATACATTTCATCGGTCGGAGTAAGACAGTACGCATACCTGTTCCCTATATATCTCTTTGAAAAGCAGAAAAAAATCAGCATGAAAAGAAATCCCAAAAAGCCGAAAAGACTTTCGCTTCCGGTCTTCATGGTTGAGTATGCAAATGAAAGCAGGGATAGCAAAAACAGCATAAGAGAAACAATATAGGCGTTTTTATTTGTTCTTTTTGCTTTTTCAATCATTTTTATACATTCCTTTTTTCAGAATTAATACATGCCGTGGCTTAACAGAATACTGCCGCCCGAAAGTGTAAGCAGACCGAAGCTCGGCTTGCCGTCGTTCGGCTTTGATATGCTTCCCGGGTTAAACAGTATAAGCTGCTTTTCGTATCCGTTTTCGGCAGGCAGATATGTCTCGTTTCTGTAATGCGTGTGTCCGAACAGCCCGACATCAGCGCAAAGCTCGCGGCATTTATATTCAAGCCGTTCAAGTCCGCTCTTTACGCCGAAATTGTGACCGTGGGTCATATATATCCTATATCCGTAAAAGTCAATAAACCTCTCCTGAGGAATCTCATCGCAGCCGATATCGCAGTTGCCTCTTACCGAAATAAAATCACAAGGAAAATCGCAATAAGAGCGTAAAAGCTCAAAATCTGCAGCTCCGTCGCCGAGAAAGGCAACACAGTCAAGTGAATTTCTGTGCATGTCAAGAATTTCCTTCATCGCTGCCGTCCTTCCGTGTGAATCCGAAAAAATCAGCATTTTTCTGTTTTTCATCAAATCGAACCTTTCTTTATCCGTAGCATATAATAAATCATTGAAAAGTATAATTTGTATTGATGACAGTATCAATTACACAGTTGATTATACATGCTGCGAAAGGAAATTTCAATATGAAAATCGACAATGAAACACTGAAAAAGGTCCGTTCTCTTGATGACGAGGCTTTAAAGGAGGCTATCAATGTCGTAGCAGACATAACCGGCGCAGACCCGAAATCAAGAAAAAAAGCCCTTTCAAACATTAAAACAGTCCGTAAAAGAATCAATAACGCAACCGAGAAGGACATCGACAGGACAATTCAAAAGATCGGTGTGGACGATCCGACTCTTGAAGAAATTATAAGCAAGCTGAATCTTAAATAATCAAAGGAGAATTACCGTGAACGCAGATCTCTCTGAAAAGCTACAAGGTATATTAAACGACCGGGATGCAGTTGAAAAGCTCCGTCAGATTGCAGGAAACCTGAATCTGTCGCAAAAAAAGGAGGAAAACGAAAGTACAGAAAGAACCGATAGAAGAGACGCCGATTTTGAAGGCTCCGACAGGCTTATGTATTCAAGCAATCCGGAAAACAGCCAAAACGGGCAGCAGAACGCCGAAAAAAGCGAAAGCAGCGAAGAAAATTCCGAAAACAAAACATATTTAAAGGGCAAAACACATACAAGCGACGACCATATCAACCTGATACTTGCCCTGCGCCCGTTCCTCTCGGATGACAGAAAGGAGACGGCAGACAGAATTGTGCAGCTGCTCAAGCTCCTTAAAATTGCAGATATAAGCAAGCTGCTCAGGGGGTGATCTTTTGTATTCAAGAAGCAGTAACAGAAGGCCGCCGATAAATCTTCCGCCGGATTACAGCGGAACCTCGCTCGGGCCGTCACAGACAAATCAAAGCGCGGCACCGAGATACATTTCAAGATTTCAAAGATATGATCGGCCGCATTCGGCAATTACAACCGAAAATGACCGGTCAGCCTATAAAACACAGGCAATTACAAGAGAGGATTATAATGAATCAGCCATTCCGCACCGTATGATGTACGAAAAGGATAATCTAAAGCCGGATGGCAGCAGGAATGTAAAGCACAGCCCGGAATATCCGCCGTTCGGAAACAACAGGGAGGATATTTCAACCGACAGCTATCCGACAGGAGCAGCCCCCGATGGAGATATAAGAGAAAACGGGTCCGCCGAGCCGCAGGAAAGAGATGAAGACTATCCCTACATTC
>CAKSER010000015.1 GCA_934447715.1 uncultured Eubacteriales bacterium
AGGGATTCATATGTAAACTATATCGAAAAAATGCAGCCGCTTGTCGACTATGTAAAGGAAAACGATACCTCTCCGTTTTACAGAATGGAAAAGGATATACACCGCAAGACAAACGACCCGATGTCGCTCGGTTTTAACGGAATTTCAAGCTCGACATCAACGCTCAATGCCTCGGTTATCCAGCTGCTTAACAGAATGGGCTATGCCTCAAAGTCCCACTGGACAAAATATCTCGGAGCAACACCGGTTTCGGATGCACTTTTGGGAATAAAGTATCTTATTCTCGATGACGAAGCCGAAAATGACGCTCTCGAAAAAATATATACCGACGAGGAGCACGGATATTATATCTATAAAAATCCGTATGCGCTTTCGATCGGCTACGGCGTAAGCGATAAGATAAACGATATTGAAATTACCGATTGGGATTCCGCGCCGGAATTTTTAAACGAGCTTATATCAAAGATGCTTGACGACGATTCCTGCATGCCGTTTGAAAAGCTCACCGTTATAGACAATGACAGAAGCGGCGTGAGCGTATCCTTTACCAATAAGCATATGAAATATGCAAAATCCGACGAGAATATAAACGGTACCGTAAGCTATACCGTAAGGGTCCCGAAGGATCGCGAAATATTCCTGTTCGTTCCGACCGATTATCCGAGAGAATGCTCTCTTAATGTAAACGGCAAGTCGTATGGCAAGGTCATGGGCAACGAAACTGACAGAATAATCTCGCTCGGCAGATACGAAAACGACACTACAATCCGCGTAGAATTTGTAATCGACAAGGATCCGATTTATATCGTAAATGATACCGATCTCTTCTTTGCCCTCGACGAGGATGCTCTTGACACAGCATTTAATAAGCTCGCGGAGCAGAACATGAATGTTACGACGTTTGAGGATACAAAGATCGTCGGAACAGTTAAGACAACAAAGGAAAGAAGCCTGTTGTTTACAAGCATCCCGTATGATGCAGGCTGGCATGTAACGGTTGACGGACAGAAGGTCGAGACAATAAAAACCCTCGATTCGCTTCTTGCCATCGAATTGCCGGAAGGAGAGCACGAGATTGTTATGACATATCTCAGCGACGCATTCCTTTACGGAAGCATAATATCGGTTTGCGGCATTGCACTGTTTGCTGCTGCCATTGTGATTGATAACTATCGCCGCCGCCGCGAAAACCGCATCTGGGCAGAATCAAACTCGCTTGACAATCTGTCATAACCGATCTGCCCTTCGTCACCTGTTTTGATGATTTGACGGTTTGAAACAGTGCTGACCTAAAAAACTGAATAAAGCTTCGCATTCGGGTCTACTCTTAATATGAGGTGAGACCCGAATGCGAAAAAAATTAAGAAATATTGCCGAATATCCGACAGTGTTCTCCTTCGGAGCGCTGCTGTACGGTGCAATCGAAATACTTTTCAGAGGCTTTACGCACTGGACAATGCTCCTTACCGGCGGCTTCTGCCTTGCGATCTACCACAAGGCATGCAAGCTTTTAAAAAGGACAACAGTGCTTATAAAAGCGTTCTTCGGCTCTGCAATTTTCACTCTCCTTGAGCTTATTGCCGGGCTTATAGTCAATATAAAGCTGAAATGGAACATTTGGGACTACTCAAGGAGATTTATGAACTATAAGGGGCAGATCTGTCCGCTTTTTTCCTTCCTGTGGTTTTTGATTTCGATTCCGGCTGCGTGGATATGCTCGGCTTTTGAATTCTTTTTCAGGGAGAAACCACGTGAAAAACTCTACACAGAAAAGAAAAGATGATAACCGAAGCAATCGGAAAAGTAATGAAAGACTGATTTTTTCAAAAAAATTTATTAAGATCATTCTGCCGGTTGCTGCGGTTATTTTTTCTCTTTTTGTATTTCCAAAAGCAAGAGAACTTCTTTATGATATTGTCTTCCCGGATGAGAATCCTTCGTCGGAGCTTGCAGTCCACTATATCGATATCGGTCAGGGAGACTCGGAGCTTATTGTAACCCCACAGGGCGAGACGGTAATGATCGACTGCGGACCGAACTACTCCGAGGATGTTCTTATCCGTTATCTGAAGCTGAATTCGGTAAAAACCATCGACTACCTTGTTCTTACCCATCCGCACGAGGATCATATCGGCGGTGCGGACAAGGTCATAAATGAGCTTGAGGTCAAAAATGTTATCATGCCGGATGTGACGACCACAACATCGACATTTAAAAAGCTGCTTAATGCCATTTCGGAAAACGATACCAAGCTTATAACCGCAAAAACCGGCGACAAATATCAGCTTGAGGAATCCGAATTTAAAATTCTCGGGCCTGTAACAATTGATGAGGATAATCTGAACAATTGCAGCATTGTCCTGCGCTTCAGGTTTAAGGATACATATTTTCTTTTTACCGGTGATGCCGAAGCGAAGGCGGAAACGGAAATTCTTGACACCTTTTCGGATAAGGAGCTTAAATCGGATGTTTTAAAGGTCGGCCATCACGGATCAAGCACCTCGACAAGCGAGGATTTTTTGAAGGCAGTTATGCCGAGTGCGGCAGTAATATCCTGCGAAAAGAATAACAAATTCGGCCATCCTCATTCCGAAACACTTGAAATCCTTGAAAAATACGGCATCAAATGTCTTAGAACCGATAAGCTCGGATCTATTGTTCTTTACTCCGACGGAAAAAGAATCATCTACGATGACTGAAGCGCTGTTATTTGCGCCTACAGCGAAGCAGACAGCAGAAGCTCGGAAACCGTGACAAATTCATAGCCCTGCCTTTGAAGTTCCGGAATAAACATCCTGAGCGCTTCTGCGGTGTGGCTTGTAAAGCTATTGTAGTCGTGGCAAAGGATTATCATTCCGGAAAACGGAGAGCTTAAAACAGCCTCTGTAATTTTTTCGGCAGAGGTTCCCTTCCAGTCGAGCGTATCAACCGACCATGTGACCGGAAGATATTCAAGACGGTCAACTACATTTGAAATCTGCTTGGTATATACCCCCTCCGGAGGTCTGAACAGCTTTGGACTGTATTCGCTGATTTCATAGATAATGTTTTCTGTTTCGATTATTTCGGAAATAAGCTGCTTTGAGGAGAGTGTTTTAAGCCTCGGATGCGAATAGGTGTGATTGCCGATCTCGTGCTTTTCATCAAGCTCTCTCTTTATTATTTCCGGACACATCCTGCAATTTGAGCCGACAACGAAAAATGTCGCCTTTACGCCGTATTCGCGCAGAATATCGAGAATCTCCGGAGTATATCTTTCATCCGGTCCGTCATCAAAGGTAAGTGCGATTCTTTTGTAGTCGTTTTTTACCGTCCTGATCGGATACGCCGCAATCGTCTGTGCAAGAACAATAACTGCGCAGAATACAGACGCAGCCTTATATATTGCCTTTTTCGGTGCCTGTGAGCTCATAAAGATCTCCGAATCTGTAGCCAAGCTCCTCAAAGCCGCAAAGAAGCCTGTCCATTATCTCTGCATTTGTTGCCGATGTCGGGTGAAGAAGAATGACCATTCCGTTGTGGACATGATTCATAACCTTTTCATATGCCTTGTCCGGATTCATCTGCTTGTTGTTGTCCCAATCGGCATATGCGTAACTCCAGAATACCGTTTTGTATCCGATCGAGCTTGCGTCCTTTAGGTTTGATTCGTTGAATCTGCCCTCGGGCGGACGGTAAAACGGGTCAAGATGCGTGCCGGAGAAACTGTAATATTTATCGTCAAGCGATTTAAGCTCATTACAAAATGCATCGTGATCGGTCACCTTTGACATGTCCTTGTGCTTTGCCGTATGATTGCAGATAAGATGCCCCTCGTTTTTCATTCGCATAACGAGATCCGGCTCGCGGTCGATTACGTTAGACAGGATAAAAAACGCGCCTTTTGCCGAATGCTTCTTCAGTGCATCAAGTATTTTTGCGACATTTCCGTTTTCATAGCCTACATCAAAGGTAAGATAGATAACCTTATCATCCTCCCTTGCATTTTTATCAAGATAGTATCCGTCTGAACTGTCAATAAACCGAAACTCCGACGGAAGCGCAGGAGGAAGATGGTTTTCGTTTTTGTTAAAATACCAGCCGAACGCCTCGGAGCTCGGTGCGGCGCAGATGTTTAACACCGCAAAGCATACACACATAATGCAGATTGTGCTTTTTAAAGCATTTATATATTTATTTTTGATTGTTTTCATTTCCATTTTTTCAATTTTTCCTTTCGGATTTTAATTGGGATTGCGTAAACTATTATCTGCAAAATGAATAAATAAACGCATAAGAAATACTTCAACATAATGAAATTTTCAGAAAAAGAGGGTTAAATTAAAAGTGAAGAAAAAATTATTGCTTTTTGTCTTTTCGGTTCTGCTTTTTACTTCTGTTTTCCTTACCACCGTCAGCGCAGACGAAAACGATTCGAAGGCTGCACAGGACATTACCGACAGTGCTGTTTTTACGGTGGATCAAAAAAGCTTTGATATATCGAAGCTCAGAAACGGATCGCTTAACGATCAGGTTGCGTTTTCGCATGATAAAGAGCTTAAAATTTCATCCGAAGAGCCGATTGCTGCAATATATATCCAGTTTTACGATTTTCCCGGAACCTGGAAAGCCGTAACCGAAAGCAGCACATACGATTGCGGTAAAAACGGATTTCTGCATGAATTTGTCGATCTCTCAAACAATCCTTCGAACGAAATAACAATTTCGTTTGACAAGGATGCTGCAATTTCCGAGCTGTACCTGTTTTCAAAGGGAGAAATTCCGGATTTCGTGCAGAGGTGGGAGCCGAGCTGCGATAAGGCAGATCTGCTTCTTCTCGTCTCGCATTCTGACGATGAGCATCTGTTTTTTGCAGGGCTTCTTCCCTATTATTCGGCTATCGGATATAAAACGCAGGTTGTATTTTTCACAAACCACTTTAATTACAGAATCCGTCTTCACGAGCAGCTTAACAGCCTCTGGACAGCCGGTGTAAAGTACTATCCGATTATCGGACCGTTTCCGGATATATACTCAAAGGGGCTTGATAACGCTTACAATGTATATAAAAACGCAGGCTATTCCGAAAACAACTTTCTTGATTTTGAGGTTGAAATTCTGAGAAGATTTAAGCCGAAGGTCGTCTTTACCCACGACTTTAACGGCGAATACGGTCACGGAACACATATGCTCTGCGCGGATATTTTAACAAAAGCGATCAAGGCTGCAGCAGACGAAAGTCAGTTTTCCGATTCCGCATCACAGTACGGGGTTTGGGACACACCGAAGGTGTATTTCCACCTCTACTCGAAAAATCAGATAAAGCTGTTCTTTTCGGATATCCCGATGGATGAGCTTGGCGGACACACGCCGTTTTATTACTCCCAGCAGGCATACCTTTGCAATATATCGCAGCTTCCGGAGCCGTCGCTTACAAAGTGGATGTGCGGAACCGAAAATGCGCCTGTCACACTCGCTTCGTCGATCGGCAGTTACTCCCCTGTTACATTCGGACTGTTTTATACAACGGTAGGAAACGATACCGAGGGAAAGGGCGATCCGTTTGAAAATATTGTTTCATATACCGAAGAGGAAAAAATCAAAGAGGAGGAGCAAAGAAAACAAATGGAAGAAGAAAGCAGACGCCTTGAATCTCAAAAAAGCGATGTCGAATCGATGCTTGCCGAAAACAGCAAGGAGCTTGACGAGCTCGAAAGGCTGAAAAACGATTATGAAAGCATCGTAAAGGAAAACAGCACAAGAATCGAGCGCATCGAAGCTGCAACAAACGGGCTGTATATTGCCTCTGTTGTTTGCTTTGCTATATTTGCGGTCATGCTTGTGATTTTGGTCGTGACAAGAAGAAACATCAAATATTTAAAGAAAAAAACAAAGAAAATAAATAAAGCGGGAATCAGAACAGATGAAAATAATAATAAATAATCACACCGATCCGTATTTCAATCTTGCCTCCGAGCAGTATCTGCTCGATAATTCCGATGGGCAGATTGTCATGCTCTGGAGAAACACGCCGGTTGTTGTAATCGGCAAAAATCAGAATACATATGCGGAGCTTAATATCGATTATATCAAGGAGCATGAAATTAAGGTTGTAAGAAGACTAACCGGAGGCGGAGCGGTTTTTCACGATCTCGGAAATGTGAATTTTACCTTTATAACACCCGAAAAGGAATGCTCGGCACTTGATTTTTACCGTTTTACAAAGCCGGTAATCGATGCACTAAACGAGCTTGGCGTGCCGGCGGAGCTTTCCGGAAGAAACGATATTTTAGTCGACGGCAAAAAGATATCCGGAAATGCGCAAACCTGCTACAATGGCAAGATCATGCACCACGGTACACTTCTCTTTTCCGCAAATATGGATAAGCTCGAGGGCGCGTTGAATCCCAAAAAGGAAAAGCTTACCGCAAAGGGGATCAAAAGCGTTAAATCAAGGGTCGGAAACATAACTGATCTGTACGGTGTTACCCCGGAGGTGTTTACAGAGCAGTTTTTAAAACGGTTTGACGGAAGTGCTGCCCCGTTTTCCGAAAAAGACGAAAAGGAGATTCAAAAGCTCGCCGACGAAAAGTATATGACCTGGGAATGGAACTTCGGCAGCAGCGGAAAATTTGAGACAATAAAGGAAAAGCGCTTTCCGTTCGGGAATGTCGAAATCATGCTTTCGTCCGACAAGGGCAGGATCTGTGATATAAAAATAAACGGAGATTTCTTCGGAATCAAACCGGTTTCGGAAGTTGAAAACAGGCTTGTCGGAGCAAGGCTGACCGGCGAAAGTCTTCTGCCGCTTCTTTTAGATATCGGCGATTATATTTCGGGGGCTTACGCCGATTTGATTGCGAATCTTATTATTTTTTAATAAATGTGTAAAATCAATGCTTTATTTCATTATATTTTGCATTAATTTATACATATTGACCAATCCGCGTCTTGACAAACCGGTCGAATTGTGGTATTATAATTAGCAAGTATACGTTTAAAGAAGGAGATAATGCTCGTGGAAATCAATGAGGCTGATACAGGAATAACGAACAGCTGCAAAATCATAATGGTAACCTCCTGTAAAGGCGGAGTCGGAAAATCCACGGTGGCGGCAAATCTCGGAATTCGGCTTGCATATGACGGCTACAAAACGCTGATTTTAGACTGTGATTTCGGGGTCAGATCGCTTGATCTGATCATGGGACTTGAGGACAATGTCATTTATGATATCAGTGATATTATTCTTCGTGATGTTGATCCGGAAAAGGTAATCGTTTCTGACGAAAGATCCGAAAATCTGTTTTTCTGTGCTGCTCCCTATTCAAATGTCGAGCATATAGAAAAGGATCAGTTTAAGGATGCAATCGAGAAAATCAACTTGAAAATGTCATTTGATTATATCATAATAGATACACCGGGAGATATCGGTCTTCCCTTTGAGCTTGCGACGTCTGTTTCGGATATTGCTCTTGTTATATCGACATATCAGCCTGCGTCGCTTCGGGCGGCGGAGAGAACCGGTATAATGCTTACCGAAAAGGGCGTTGAAGAAAGAAAGCTCATAATCAACTGCTTTGAAAAAAAAGCAGCCGAAAACGACGATACACCCGGATTGCTTGATATTATCGACAGAACCTGCATTCAGCTTATCGGCATAATTCCGTATGATACCGATCTGATGAATTACCAGGCAAGAGGCGAGGATGTCTTTTCGATCGGCAAAGCCAACTGTGCTGTAGCATTTGTTAATATCGCGAAAAGATTAAACGGCAGAAACATACCGCTTTTCAGCGGATTCAGAAGAACCTCGCGAATACCGCTTATCAGAAAAATACAGTAAACTTACGACATTATAAAGAAAGGGATTACATCCATGGAGATAGCAATAATTGCGGACGACAGAAAAAAGGAACTGATGACCGAGTTTTGTATTGCATATTGCGGAATACTTGCAAAACACAGCCTTTGCGCTACCGGTACAACCGGAAAATATATTGAGGAAGCAACAGGTCTTGAAATAGAGCGTCTTTTATCCGGCTCAAGAGGCGGATCGCAGCAGATTGCTTCCAGAATCTCCTACGATGAGATTGATCTTTTGATCTACTTCAGAGATTCAAGCCTCACAGACAGGATCGATGAGGACAACGACAGAATGCTTCTTCGCATGTGCGACCTGCATAATGTGCCTGTCGCTACAAATATCGCGACTGCCGAGGTGCTTGTAAGAGCGCTTGACAGAGGCGACTTTGACTGGAGAGAGATTGTCAATCCTCGCTCGGATTATAACATGAGAAGAAAGAGACGCGGACTCGGCACACAGAAATTCAACTGAGCTTCCCTTTTGCTCTATGCTCTGAATTTCGAGCTATCCTAATCTAAAAATACAATATTGATTTATAATCAAAACCGTCCGTAAAAACGGACGGTTTTTTACACAAAAATTAAATCTGCAAAAGCATAGGAACAGCAAAAAAGGCACAGGATTAAATCCTGTACCTTTTACTTTTTTTAATGTCATTCTACTCGTCTTTATTATTCGTCTCTGTCGACAATTACGGTTCCCTCGTTTGCCGATGCCAGCTCCTGCATTATCTTAAGAGAAGCCTCACTTGCACTGACCGTAATCTGGTCTCCGGTTTTAAGATTCTTTAAGCTGACCTTGCCGGAGGCAATTTCGTCATCCCCGAGGAATATTACATACGGAATTCCGAGCTTGTCGGCGTAGCCGATTCTTGCCTTGAACTTCTTTTTTTCGGAATAAAGCTGGGTTCTGATTCCCTGCTTGCGCATAAAGGATGCAACATTCGCTGCCGCAGACAGATCGTCGGTCATCGGAATTATAAGAAGATCCGACGATGATCTTGAAAAATCGGCATTAAGATAGCCCTGCTCGCCTAAGATGTAAAAGAGCCTTGTAAGTCCGATCGAGATTCCGACGCCGGGAAGCTTCTTGTCGGTATAGTACTCGGCAAGATTGTCATAACGTCCGCCCGAGCAGATCGAGCCGATTTCCGGGTGGTCGAGCATCTGCGTTTCGTAAACCGTTCCGGTGTAGTAATCAAGTCCGCGCGCAATCGTAAGATCTACGCAGTAAAACTCTGCAGGAACGCCGAACTTCTCCATATAGGTAACAACCGTTTTAAGCTCATCGGCTCCGAGATCAAACGTCTCGTTTTTGCCCCTGTACCAGTCAAGAGAGCTTATAATTGCATCTGTGTCTCCGTTTGTCGAAAGGAAATCGAGAAGCTTATCAGAGGTTTCATTGTCGATTTCAAGCTCTGAAAGAATCTCCTTTACCTTATCACTACCGATTTTCTCCAATTTATCGATTGTCTGCATGACCGACTGTGCCTTGTCGCTTATTCCGAGAATCTCGAAAAAGCCGTTTAAAAGCTTTCTGTTGTTGATGCGGATTTTAAATCTTTTAAGACCGAGCGAGGTAAACGCATTATAGATTATCGACGGAATTTCCGCCTCGTTCATGATATCGAGCTTTTCGTCGCCGATAATATCGATATCAGCCTGATAAAACTCTCTGAAACGCCCTCTCTGCGCTCTTTCGCCGCGATATACCTTTCCTATCTGGTATCTTCTAAACGGAAATACAAGCTGACCCTGATGCAAGGAAACATACTTTGCGAGCGGAACCGTAAGGTCGAAGCGGAGCGAAAGATCCGAGTCTCCCTTTGTAAATCTGTATATCTGCTTTTCGGTTTCTCCGCCGCCTTTTGCAAGCAGAATTTCGGACGATTCGATAAGAGGAGTGTCAAGAGCCGTAAAGCCGTAAAGCTCATAGGTTTTCCTTAAAATAGAGATCATCTCGTCAAACTGTCTTTGCTGATCCGGAAGCAGCTCCATAAATCCGGAAAGCGTCCTTGGGGTTATCTTTGCCATCTGTTTTTCTCCCGTTCGAAGTTAACAAGTTAGTATGTGATAAAGTATATCACATATTTTTTATCAAGTCAATAAATGAACGTAAATATCGGCACATTATCTGCCGTTTCGCTCGTCATAGTATTCCTGAATATTATCGATGTTTTCGTCCATCCATTTGATTCTTTCCTCGAAGAACTCCTTGAAATCGGTAATTGCTTCGTCATAGGATCTCTGGTTTCTTTCCGCCGGCTTAAGGAGATCCGACGTAAATGCGGTAGGCCATCTTTCAAAGTTTCTGTCAATGGCGTCGCCGAGATAGTCTATGACATCATCGATGTATGAATAAAGGTACTCGGTTGTAAAATATGTTTTTCTTAACTCATGGTACTCGTTTATAAGATACTCGGTAAATTCATGATAGGTGAACAGCTCTCTGAACCAGGGTCTCCACCACAAATCGAATTTTTCACGGCTTAGTGCCGCGTGCTGATAGTTGTCGCAGCAGTTATTGAAATCCCATACGACCATCCGGAATTTGCCGTCAAGACCCTTATAAATGTAGGTCGACAGCCTTCCTGCATCATAGTTTGCGGTTACCTCGTTGATCAGAAAATAATCCGCAAAGGATTTCATATCAATAACCTCGTTGAGGTTGCAGTTGCCGGATTTCAATAGGTTTTCGAATTCCTCAAAGTCCTCCTGAATTTTGTCCGCAACCGCCTGATCAAGCGCCTTTCCGTCCGGATAGACGATGTTGAGCACCGTATTTACATATTCCGGATAGACTTTAATATTTTTGATAGGATTGGACGAGCCGGTATCCTCTCTTAAAAGGTATGTTCCGAACTTGACACCCTTTTTTGTAATAGACAGCGGCAGACGCGAGCCGTTTGAACCGTTTGTCACCGTCTCTGTCATTACATATACACCGGCATATTTACCGTTTAAAACAACCTCGCAGAATCTGACATTCGGTGCGTAGCCCATTATTTCTCCGCTGATGTTGTACATCATGTAATTGCGCATGAGGGTCTTGTCAAGATAAGGACCGTGCAGAGCCCATTCATCATGAGCATCCATTCCGAGTACCTGCTGTGCGGATGAATCACCGTTCTCGTTTGTCAGCTTGATAAGATAACCCTTTTTAAGAAAATATCTTGACGATTTGCCTCTTATACGGATCTCCATCGAGCTTGTCATCGACGCTTTGTCGGTTGTATGGTTCATCGTTCCGTAATTGTCGACGATCTTGATTGTCGCATTAACATAGGTTTCACCGTTTGCTGCGGTTGTAAACGAGCCTCTGTACGGTGCACCGGGAATTGCGACATTTCCGGTATCGATACATACAACAGGCAGATGCGAGCACAAGCCGGTATAGTCCTCTCCGTGAGAGCATTCGGCCTTCTCTTC
Source organism: uncultured Eubacteriales bacterium (assembly GCA_934447715.1). Taxonomy (GTDB): domain Bacteria; phylum Bacillota; class Clostridia; order Oscillospirales; family CAG-272; genus HGM12657. The sequence continues at coordinate 11,272 of CAKSER010000015.1, forward strand.
TGCCTCCAGATGCTGCTGGTAGCGCTCGGTTGCCGCATTGGCAGAGCTCTGACCGTCAACGATAGGTGCGATGACACCTGTTGCAATAATTGCTGCACAGCAAATCAGTCCGATAATTTTATACTTCATAAACGTATTATCCGATCAGTTGGAAATCTCATCATTCTGCATAACTAAATTTGCATACTCGGTTCCGTCAAGCTTATTGAGCGCCACTGTAACGCTTCCGAAGCTCTTCTCTGCCGTTTTCAGAATTTCCTCTGTGATTTCATATATAAACTCAATGCTGTCGGGCGAGGTGTTTCTTACACGGAGCTTTGCCTTTGAGTTGAAAAGCCTGTCCACCTCAGAAATAATTGCTTCTTCTGCCTTTGCTTCAGCTCTGACGATTAAAAGCATACGGTTGTCGGTTTTAAGTGCGCCGAGAAACAGGATAAGAACAAAGATTACAAAGCTTCCGACGGATGCGACCTTGTAATCTCCGACACCGCAGCAGATTCCGGCGATAATTGTCCAGAAGATGTAAACGGTATCCCTGCTGTCCTTGATTGCGGTTCTGAATCTGACGATAGAAAGCGCTCCGACCATGCCTAAGGAAAGAGCAATATTGTTTCCTATAACAGTCATAACCGTTCCGGTCATTACGGTCAGAAGTGCAAGCGAAACATTGAATCTTTTGCTGTAGATCGTTCCAGAATGCTCAAGATAGTATGTTACGAAAATGAACAATCCGAAAATTGCCGAAACCACAATTCTGACAATGACCTCCATCCAGGAAAATGTCGATGTACTTGTAAGAAGTGAAAAAAATGATTCTTTCATTATGCTGTCTCCTAAATAACACAAATTGATATTTCTTTTAAAACGTCCGATACGTCAAAGCTAAAAAATCGACTGCTTCGTTATTTACCGTGCCGACACAGATCGACACATTAAAACAGCCCTAAAGGAAATTATACCACAGATATACAATCTTTTCAAGTATTATTTTATCTCGATATTTTCTTTCCGTTTTAATAGAAGTTTTAATAGAACAAGCCCTTTACAAGCTGCCCTTCTGTGTATATAATAGCATTAAGCAACATTAAAAAAATAAGCATCGGAGCAAAATGATGGAAAGCAAATCTTTTTTCGGAAAAATAAACAGTCAAAGCACATATCTTTATAAAATCAGATCCGGCAATATGGAGGCTGAAATTTCAAACTACGGAGCAACCCTTGTTTCTCTTTGCTTTATGGGTCAGAGAATGGTTCTTTCGTATGACAGCGCAAAAAAATACGATTCGGACGATAAGTACTTCGGCGCAACCGTCGGAAGAACCGCAGGAAGGATAGAAAACGCGGCTTTTTCACTTAACGGTACAAAGTACTGCCTTGATAAAAACGATAAAAATAACAGCCTTCACGGCGGCGCTGACGGATATAACCGAAGGATATGGAGCGTCACGGCATATGACGGCAGGTCGGTAACCCTTTCGCTTGTATCTGAGGCAGGCGATCAGGGCTATCCCGGACGGCTTACAGTTTTTGTGACATACACTCTTACAGACAATTCGATTATAATCGATTATAAAGCCTCATCGGATGAAGATACCCTTTGCTCGCTTACAAATCACTCATATTTTAATCTCGGTGGGAAAAAGGTGTACTCGTATGACCTGAGGCTTGATTCCGATAAGCATATGGTGCTCAATGCCGAGCTTATCAATACCGGAATTGCCGAAAACAAGGGGACAAAATTTGATTTTTCGAAAGCGAGAAAAATCTCGGAGGACTTTGACGACGGATTTTATATTTCGGATTATGACGGCAGCTTTAAGCCTGTCGCATGGCTTAAATGCAACGAAAGCGGAATTATGATGACGGTTAAAACCGACATGCCGAGCATTCAGGTCTATACCGGCACATTTCTTACTGCTCCTTTTTCGCCCGGAGATTCCGTCTGCCTCGAGACACAATATCCTCCGAATGCAATCAATTCCTGCCCCGAGTATGCGCCGATTCTTAAAAAAGGCGAAGAATACCGGCACAAGACCGAATATGTGTTTGAAAAAATTAATTAAAGAAGCTTTTGCAGCCCGAATTTAAGAATATAAAGAAATCACCCCGAATACAGATATAAAAACGGGGTGATTTTTTATCGGAAAATTTATAAAAGCAATTTATATATTCATTCTGTCTTTTGCGCTTCTGCTTTGCAGCTCATGCTCTTCCGGCGGCAAAAGCGCGGATGAAATTGCACTTGACCTTATAAGCCATGCAGACGACGTTCCGCAGTGCAGGCAGCTTGTAAAATATGCTCCCGAGTTTGAAAAGGGGTATATTTCGGAGGCGGATTTTAACGACCTTTACACCGGCAAATCATGCAGGCTTCCGGAATGGGATATGATATCCGAATTTCGTCTGATCATTTCGGAAACACCGAATCTGTTCGAAATCCATGTTTTAAAGCTGAAAAATAAATCGGATGCCGAACTTGTCGAAGGGCTTGTAAAAAAGCGTGCGGAGCTGATAAACAACTTCAGAAAAACTACCGAATCTGTTTTTAAATCAAGCGAAGCGGTTGTAATTTCAAGCGGCAGATATGTATTTCTCATTGCAACACCGTGCAATGACCGACTGATTGAAAGAATAAAGAAGCTCACATAGCTCTTGAATACAGATTGAGCCTGCCTGTTTTGCCGACCTTTTCTATCGCGCCGGTCTTACAAAGAAGATTGACCGCCTTTTGTGCACATCCCAGCGTGATTTTTGCAGCCTTTTGAAAATCCTTTGAAGTAAATTCATCTTCCAGGTCCTCGGGAACGAGCATTCTGTAGCCATCGCCGCTTACGGTGATCAATTCAAAGTCCGAAACCGGATATCTTTCGATCCGCTCGGACCCCTTCTTTCTGTCCCTGCTCCAGCCGCAAAGCAGCTTATATTCCTCCATATCGCAAAAGGCAAGAACAAGCTTCAGATTCTGAAAGGAAAGATATTCCCTGATCTTATAAAGCTCTTTAAAGCAGTCATAGACCGTCCCCGTTTTCGGGGACTTTCTCTTTTTTTGCGCTTCTCCGGTATCGGGATCGACCCAGATAAGCCACTTTTGTTTTGCAATCGGATATACAACCGTAACATCGAAATCGTCCGAAAGAAAAGCATTAAGCTTGTTTTTTAATTTATCAAATGAGCGCGTCTGTATTTCGATTATTCGGTTGTCCCTTTTTATATCGGCAATATACCCTTTTATCCTTTGTTCATGAAAGGACTTGTCCGACTCAAAATAAAGCTTCAGCATTGCATGAAGCTTCCGCTCCTTTTCGGTTCCGATTGAATGCATTTGTTGTCTCCTGTTTTTTCAAGTAGATATGAGGATATGAAAATCAATTTTGCGGAGCCGCCTCGGCAGCTCCGCCTACGTAGCTTAGCAGTTGAGATCCTTATATGACGGTGGAGAAAATTCATTTATGGGGAACGCCATTTTCTCGAACAGTTCGCACGGATCCTCGGTATCTGTTGATACGCATTCCTTCTCCGGAACGCTGTATTCGGATGCATTTATAAGGTACTGCCCCGGTCTTTCAATACGGATTACGCTGAAAAATCCGAGCGTAATATAAAGATTCTTGCTTCCGGGATATCCCTCGGTAAGAACCCCGTCGACAAAGCAGCAGATGTTATCCGGCAGCTCTCCGATCGAGCAGCAGCAGTTGCATCTGCAGTCGCATTCGGTTTTAACAGAAAGCACAATCGGCTCAACAGCCTCTACAACAACCGTCGGAAGATTGGTTGTCGATATGCCTGCAGAGCAAGGCTTGCAGAAATCTCCGAATGTCGGACCGCTCTTGAATATGTTAACATTTCCTTCGCTGCCGTAAAGAATTACGCGCTTGTCGCAGACACAGATTCCTTCGAATTCCTCCGGATGTCCGAGATTTACGCACGCCTCGCAGACAACCTTTACATAAAAGCGTATCAGAATCTGGTAAAAGCCTCTGTTGAACTGTACCGGCTCGGTGTCAATATTAACACCTGCAATCTTTGCGGATTTGACCCGTATAGCGGATGTTTTGTTTATCAGCTCATGACCGTATTCGGTAAGATAAACTCTGACATCGGAAAAGCAATCCTTATCCTTGCAGCTGTCAATGATCCTGTTGCAGTCGATGCAGACCGTTTCCCTGCAGAGCTGTCCGCCTCCGGGCTGACAGTTTCTGTTTTCTATCATGGAAAAACCTTCCTCCCGTTTTATATCAATATAGTATATTTAATTCAAACTAAAATAATACTCTCGTATCATTCATTATAATACTATTCTTATAGGAGAAAAATTGCCACAGATATTATCAAAACGCCGCCGGAAGAAATAATCCCGACGGCGCATGACGTTCTTTTTTTGCTTTAGCTGATGCTCTTTTCAGCTGATTCAGTTAATGATGTACTGATGATATTTTTCCGGTACATCTTCCTTCTTTACGGACGATGTCATTGTAATGCATATTCCGTGTGAATCGGAAAGAGCGATGCATTTATCAAGGAAATCGGAAAAAGCGTTCATATCGTTGTTGCAGATCTTGAGTGCGGAATCGATGTAAATGTCCGTAACATCGTGGTTTCCGCCGTAGATTCCCGCAATGTAGCTGTAGAGCTGGTCGCCGCCGGATACTTTATATTCATCAACATCAAGAAGCTTTGCATGGTACGAAATTTCGTGAATAAGCTTTGTTCCCTTTTCTACAAAAACAACAGATCCTTTTGCAGATTCGATTCTCTCGTTTGCAAGTGCAACGATAGTCTTGGTCTTTCCGGAGCCCTTAAGTCCGACAATCAATTTCAACATATTCATGTCCTCCTGAAAAAAATATTATATAAGGATTTATACTAAGCAATTATAAGATCGGCGCAGGTGCGCTTCAGATTCTCTTTTCGAGAGTCTTTCTTAAAGCCTCATGCTCTGCTCCGGGCTTGCCTAAAAGCGCATACATGTTCTTTTTGTACGCCTCAACACCGGGCTGATTGAACGGGTTGACACCGAGAGTATATCCGGAAACACCACAGGCAAATTCAAAGAAGTAAACAAGATATCCGAAGTGATATGCATCCTTTGCATCAACATCTATAACGATATTCGGCACTCCGCCGTCGTTGTGCGCAAGAGCGGTAGCGAGGAACGCCTTCTGGCAGATGTCGTGAACACTCTTTCCTGCAAGATAGTTCATTCCGTCAAGGTTATCCTCATCCTCTTCGATTACAAACGGGCTTTCATCCTTTAAGAGGTTGATAACCGTTTCAAACAAATTTCTCTCGCCCTGCTGGATGTACTGACCGAGCGAATGGAGGTCTGTTGAGAAAACAACAGAGGACGGGTAAATTCCCTTTTGATCCTTTCCTTCGCTTTCTCCGTAGAGCTGCTTCCACCATTCATTAAACAAAGCAAGCGCAGGATCGTAGGAAACGAGAATCTCGGTTACCTTTCCGCTTCTGTAAAGAAGATTTCTGAATGCCGCATACTTAAGTGCGTCGTTTTTGTCTATATCGTCGGATTTGATATATGCTTTTCTTGCATCCGAAGCACCCTTCATCATTTGATCGAGATCGATTCCTGCAACAGCGATCGGAAGCAGTCCGACAGCGGTAAGAACCGAATATCTTCCTCCGATGTCATCCGGTACAACAAAGGTCTCGTAGCCTGCTTCTGTTGCAAGCTTTCTTAAAGCACCCTTTTCCTTGTCTGTTGTGACAAAAATCCTATCCTTTGCACCCTCTTCGCCGTACTTGTCGATGATAAGCTTTCTGAAAACTCTGAACGCGATCGCCGGCTCTGTAGTTGTTCCTGACTTGGAGATTACGTTTACACAGACATCCTTGCCGCGGCAGATTTCAAGAAGCTGATTAAGATATGCAGAATCGATATCCTTTCCTGCAAAATAAATCTCCGGCTTGTTCTTCAGATTGTTGTAAAGCGGAGACTTTACAAACTCGATAGCTGCTCTTGCTCCGAGATAGGAGCCGCCGATTCCGATTACAATGAAAACATCGCAGCTTTTTCTGATTTTCTCTGCTGCTGCCTTGATTCTCTTATATTCGGATTTATCATAATTTTCGGGAAGATCGATCCAGCCAAGAAAATCGTTTCCGACTCCGGTTCTGTCCATAAGCGTCTTATATGAAGTGCGGATCTCTTCCTTCATGCTCTGAAGCGAATCTTTATTAATGAAGTCCTTGACATATTTGTCCTGTAATTTTATGCCCATTGCTTTTCCTCTGTTATAACTATTAATTTACATTTTCATTTTACTACATTTTGATTATTTTTTCAATAGTTTATTTTCATATTTTGGAATTAAATTCGTCAAATTACTCAAAATATTCAAAAGCCCACAGAAAAAAATACATTCTGTGGGCTTTTGTAACTTTTATTGATTTAAGTATTGATTTTATTTTAAGAAAACCTCGATTACAGGAACGATTACATTCGGCTTTACAACCGGCAAAATGATGTTTGTCTTTCCGTCCTTTTCCTCATATTTCAGCTCGCTTGCGTCGTGAAGGAACTGTACATATTCGATCTTTCCGCCGAGGTCGTCGAACGAAAGATTCAAAAACGGATAGTCAATAAGGTGAATATACAGCTTCTTTCCGTCCTCTGACTGCGTGAGTCTTGTGCCGTTCGGTGCCCTAAACTCCGGCTCTGCCATGGTACAGCCGTAAATCGATTTGGAATTGTACTTCATCCAGTCGGCATATACCTTTAAAGCAGCCTCTGCTCTGTAATCAAGAAATCCTCTTGCGGTAGGACCGACATTCATAATCAGGTTTCCGCCGCAGGCGACCGTTTTTATAAGCATTTTTATAAGCATCTCGGGGGATTTCCATGTAAGCTCGTCTCTGTAATATCCCCATGAGCCGGAGAAGGTCTGGCAAGCCTCCCATGTTACAAGCTCCTTTGTTTCCGGGTGCTTTATCCACTTCTCGGGCTGATACTGCTCGGGAGTCCATATATCCTGGTCGATCTGCGTTCTGTTGTTAATAATTATTCCCGGCTGCAGGCTTCTTACAAGCTTAATAAGCTCCTCTGCCTCCCAGTCTGCCTTTCCCTTGCCCTTAAGCCACGGATGCGGCGGCTCGAGCTCATCGTATGAAAAGTCAAACCAGATAAGGTCGATCTTGCCGTAGTTTGTGAGAAGTTCGGTGACCTGGTCACGCATATATTTTGCATACCGGTGCATGTCGCACTTTGAGTTATATTCCTTTGTAAACTCTTCCGGTTTGTTGCGCAGCGGATGAACCGTGTCGATTGTAAAATCCGGATGATGCCAGTCTATAAGAGAATAGTAAAGACCGACATGAATTCCCTCTGCCCTAAATGCGTCGACATACTCCTTTACAAGATCCCTTTTTGCCTTTGTGTTGGTCACCTTGTAATCGGTATATTTTGTATCCCAAAGGCAGAAGCCCTCGTGGTGCTTTGTCGTAAGAACCGCATATTTCATTCCGGCTGCTTTTGCCTGCCTTGCCCAGTCCTTCGGATCAAAAAGATCCGGATCGAAGTGCTCGAAATATTTTTCGTAATTCTCTGTCGGGATTTCTTCGTTATATCTTAACCACTCGTGCCTTGCCGGAAGCGAATAGAGACCGAAATGAATAAACATTCCGAATCTGTCGTGAACAAACCACTCAACATTGCCCGGTGTTTTTTTCGTTACATAGCCTGACATTTGAATACCTCAGCTTTTGTCAAATCATTTAAATATGTTTTCTGTTGTTTAAATTGTTTATTTTAATCGTTTTCAGCCTTCTTTAATACATTGATCAAATCGGATGTCCCGATGCCGTAGGCAAGGTAAACGTCATCTGCCTGCCGTATCGGACGGAAAATATCGTCTATTGCAAGAAGGCTTAAGGTCTTGTTTTTCATTATGCCGTAATCTTCAAGCAGATTTTTTATAATCATTCCGGCACCGCCGTTTTTAATTCCCTCTTCATAGAATACAATATCAGCCGGGCTGTCCGGAAGAAGTCCTGCAATTTCATCTGCAAGAGTGTCATACGGCTTGAGCCTTTCAAGAAGAATAATTCCGCATTCGTTTCCGATTGATTCTTCCGCCTTTATCGCCTCGTTTACAATTCTTCCGTATGTAATTATTATCTTGGATTTTCTTGTATCGCTTTTGTCAAAATCCGAAACGGCAGGCTTAAGACCGTCAAAGCCGTCCTTATAAAACATTTTTATAATCTCATCCGATTCGGAGCAGTTTGAATATCTTACCGCGCACGGTCCTCCTGACAGATATGCATCGTATAACGCAAGGCGGAGCGTTTCAAAGCATGAGGGAGAATATATCGTCATGTTCGGAATTCCGGAAAGGAATGAAACATCGAATATTCCGTGGTGCGTCGGTCCGTCTCCGGGACTGAGCCCTGCTCTGTCGACACAGATTGTTACCGGAAGCTTTTGAAGGGCGATATCGTGAACGATATTATCATAGCCTCTTTGTAAAAAGGATGAATACACGGCAAAAAACGGCTTCATTTTGTTTGCGGCAAGCCCTGCCGCAAAGGTGAGCGCGTGCTCCTCCGCAATTCCGACATCAAAGAACCTGTCCCTGTGCTTCAGAGCAAAGAAATCAAGCCCGGTTCCGGCAGCCATTGCCGCTGTTATCGCGCACACATCCGGATATCTGTCGGCAAGCTCGGAAAGAAACTCTCCGAGCTTTTTCGAGAAATTGACCTTATTTCCGCTCTGCGTGTCTGTTTCAGGCTTTCCGTTCTGTTCAGCGCCCGGATCAGCTTTGCTTCCGCCTTCTCCGCCCTGCATTTTATCCTGATCCTCATTTTTTATCGGAGGAATGCAGTGATATTTTACCGGGTTTTCCTCGGCAGGAGCATATCCCTTGCCCTTTTTGGTCTTCAGGTGAATGACCGTGCTTTTGCCGTAGTCGACCGCCTCTCTTAAAAGCCTTTCGACCGTCTGCTCGTCGTTTCCATCGGCAGGTCCTATATAGTATAGCCCGAGATCCTCAAAATAGTTGCTCGAATAGATAATATTCTTGACAGCCTTTTTAACCTGTCTTATCCCGACAAAAAGATATTTTCCGATAAGCGGTATATCCTTTATAAACCTCGCGGTTCTGTTTTTGCTTTTGTAATAGGACTTTGAAGAACGAAGTCTTGCAATCAGCCGGGCAAATCGCCCGGTGTTCTTGCCTATCGACATTTCATTTTCGTTTAGAATAATTATAAGAGGGAGATCGCGCTTGCAGTTGTTGAGCGCCTCGTGGATCATTCCTCCGGTAAATGCGCCGTCGCCTAAGACGGCAACCGTATATGCCTTGTTTCCTTTGAGTTTATCCGCCTCCGCAAACCCGATTGCAGCCGAGACCGACGTGCTGCTGTGTCCTGCGCCGAAGCAGTCATATTCGCTCTCGATTTTACTTGTAAATCCCGAAAGACCGCCGATCTTTCTTAACGAATCAAAGCCGCTTTTTCTTCCTGTCAGAAGCTTATGCGTATAGCACTGGTGGCCGACATCGAATATAAGATGATCCTTCGGAAGATCAAATACCCGGTGAATTGCAACCGTAAGCTCAACAACTCCGAGATTTGAGGCAAGGTGTCCTCCTGTTTTTGTTACGTCGGAAACGAGAAATTCTCTGATTTCCTTACAAAGCTGTGTAATCTCGTCGTCTGTCAGACCTTTTATATCTTCAGGATAATTTATCTTATCAAGAAAAGTATATTCCATTTCTTCTCCAAACAATTTACTGTTCATACCTGCCTATTATAACAGATTAAGACGTATATTTCAACTTTTTTATTGCTATTCGATTTTTACGGGCAAAAAAACGGCGCAGCCGATTTAAAGGCTGCACCGTTAATTTTACTTTCAAGCTATCAAGCTTAAGGACGCAGAATCAGTTGATTCTCATATCCTCCCAGTAATCGTTTAACAGATTGAGAGTTTTCTGAGGAAGATTGCGGAACGCAAAGATATCGTAGCTCTCATGGAAATCAAAGCCCTCGGGATAGAGAATTTCATATGTCTCGTCTCCGATGTAATCGATATACTCCTCGCTTGTATAAACCGCGCTGTTCGGTGATGCATAGTAAATATACTCCGCATTGGCTATTGCCGGCTCTTCCGAGAGCATGAAGTTGATATATGCCTCGGCAAGCTCCTTGTTCTGGCAGCAGGTCGGTATGCACATGGCGTCGACAAACAGGTTTGTCTGATAATTTCCGTTGCTGTCTGTCGGATAATAGAAGCGCAGATCGACGCTGTCGGCCTGGTTATCAAGCATCGTGAAGTAGTCTCCTGCATAATACGGCGCAATTGCCGCCTCTCCTGATTCCATCATGTTGAACACCTGGTCCATAACCCAGCTCTTAATAAGCGGCTTCTGCTCCATAAGAGAATCAAGCGACTTCTTCCAAAGCGCCTCGTCCTCCGTATTTACATCGATTCCGAGACGGTACATTGCGGTTCCGAACGCATCGCGCGAATTTGCAAACTGCAAAATGTCTCCGCTGTATTTTTCGTTCCACATCAGATCCCATGTTCCGATGTCGCTTTCGTCTACCTTGTTTGCGTCATAAATGATTCCGACCATACCGTAGCTGTACGGCACAGAGTAAAGATTTTCGGGATCATAATAGAGGTTTCTGAAGCCCTCCTCGATATTTTCAAAGTTCGGGATATTCGAGAAGTCAAGCGGCAGGAGCATGTCATTTTCGATAAAGTATGAGATCATATAATCCGACGGGATAATGACATCATAGCTTGCCGCCCCCGATTCAAGCTTTGCTCTTAGGCTCTCGTTTGAATCGTAGGTTGTATAGTTTACCTTGACCTTTACGCCGGTCTCGTTGTAGTACCATTCTTCAAAAGCGTCGTTGCAGTTAAGCGAATCGTCGTCGCCGAGCGACATATACTCGCCCCAGTTGTAAACGTTGAGGACAAGCTCCCTATTTGCGGATTTAACAGCCGTAGCCACTACAGCCGATACAACAAGAACTCCGGCAAGAACCGCGGCAATCGGCTTAAACAGCCTTCCTCCGTGTCTTCCGCCGTTATTTCCCGACGATGAAAGAGCTTTTTTCCTTTTCTTACTCGTGTCTTCCTTTTTCGATGCTCTGAGGCTTTCGATGTTAAGAAGAATAAGCAGAACGAGAATTGCAAAGAAGATAATCGTCGCAAGAGCATAGATCTTCGGCTTTACGACCTTCTTTGTCATGTTGTAGATCAGTATCGGAAGGGTCTGGAAGTCGTTGCCCTGCGTAAAATAGCTGATTACAAAGTCGTCAAGCGAAAGAGTGAATGCCATGATAAACCCGGTGAGAACGCCCGGAATTATCTCGGGAAGCTCGACCTTGAAAAAGGTCTGCGAGGGTGTGCATCCGAGATCAAGCGCTGCCTCCGGAAGAGCTCTGTCCATCTGATTGAACTTCGGCATAACCTGAAGTATTACATACGGAAGAGAAAAAGTGACGTGCGCGATCAACATCGTAAAGAAGCTGAGTGAGTTTGAAAACTTGAGCAATCCGCCGACAAAGACAAACATGAGCGTAAAGGAAATACCGGTAATGATATCCGGATTGATCATCGGAATCTGGGTAACCGACATCAAAACGCCCTTGAAGCGCTTGGAGCGCATTCTAAACAGCCCATAGCAGGCTGCCGTTCCGAGCAGAGTCGAAATTGTCGACGAGGAAACCGCCAGAATCAGAGTGTTTTTAAGCGCTCCGAGTGTCTCGCTGTCACGAAACAGCTCCTTGTACCACTTAAAGTAAGCGCCTGCACTTTCCTGCTTTGAAAAATCGAATACAACCGTACTGTTTGAAGGATTGAACGAGAAGAAGATCAAAACAGCAATCGGTGCGAAAAGAAAGATGAATATCAGTACGATATAAAGCTTCCCCAAAAATGTGTTTTTCTGTTCGCTGAGGTTCATATTACAATCCCCCCTTCATCGTCATCTGCCGAGAATCTCTGCATTATAGCAAGACCGACAAGGAGGATAATCATCAGTACAAACGAAAGCGCCGCCGCCATGTGCGGATTATTTGACGAATAATACTGCGATTCGATTGCGTCGCCGATCAGCATAAAGCGTCCGCCGCCGAGCTTCTGTGAAATATAGAAGGTCGAAATCGAGGGAACAAACACCATCGTAATTCCCGAGATGATTCCGGGGACCGAAAGCGGAAGGATTACCCTGCGCATTACGCCGAGCTTGTTGCAGCCGAGATCCTGCGCAGCCTCTATAAGACGGAAATCCAGTTTGGTCATAACCGAATATATCGGCAGGATCATATAAGGAAGGAAGTCGTAAACCATTCCGACAATTACCGCTCCTTCGGTATACATCATCCGAATCGGCTTAAGCCCGATCGAACCGAGAACAGAGTTGATAATTCCCGAATCCTGCATAATAGCCATCCATGCGTAGGTTCTTATAAGGAAGTTCATCCACATCGGAAGCATTACAAGCATGATAAGAATCTTCTGCTTCCTCTGGGAGGATCTTGCAATAAAATACGCAGCCGGGTATCCGATAATAAAGCATATAAGCGTTGCAATAAGCGCAAGCTTTACCGAACGCCAGAATATCGAAAGATACTTTTCCGAAAAGAACGCGGTTATATTGTCAAACGTAAAATTGAAGTTCGCATCCGTAAAGGAATAGTATGCAACGAAAATGATCGGAACGACAATAAAAAGCGCCGTCCAGAAAATGTGCGGAGCAGACGCGATTCTTGCAAGAACCGTCTTTTTCCTTTGGTTGAGCTTTTTACCTGCAGTCCGAGTCATTCTTCGTCCTCCTCGGCATCAAGCGCATTTTCCTCTTCGTCCATCTCGTCCGAGAAGGTGGAATAGTCTCCGAAAAGTCCGGAGTATTCGGATTTTTTCATAACGTGAATTGCATCCGGCTCGATAATAAGCCCCGGCTTGTCGCCAACCTTTACCTCGTCGGTTGCCTGAACCATCCACTTAAAGCCGCATACATCGATGATAATCTCGTAATAGTCTCCCTTGAAGGTGACCGATGTGACCTCTCCCGTAAGCATTCCCTTTTCGGGGCTTACAATATCGACGTCCTCCGGTCTTATAACGACGTCAACCGGCTCATTTTTAGAAAAGCCCTTGTCAAGACATACAAAGTCCCTTCCGTCAAGACGTACAAGCTTATCCTCAAGCATTACGCCGTCGATAATGTTCGATTCTCCGATAAAGTCGGCAACAAAGGCGTTCTTCGGCTCGTTGTAAATGTCGACCGGTGTGCCTATCTGCTGAATCTTTCCCTTGTTCATTACAACGACCGTATCAGACATCGAAAGCGCTTCTTCCTGATCGTGCGTAACAAAAATAAAGGTGATTCCGAGGCTTCTCTGAATTCTCTTGAGCTCGTTCTGCATATCCTTGCGGAGCTTGTAGTCAAGAGCTGCAAGCGGCTCGTCAAGCAGAAGCACCTTCGGACGGTTGATTACCGCGCGCGCAATTGCAACTCTCTGCTGCTGACCGCCGGAAAGCCGGTCAATCTTTCTCTTTTCGAATCCGGAAAGGTTAACAAGCTTCAGCATTTCGTCAACCCTTTCGCTGATTTCGGATTCCGGTACCTTTGCAACCCTCAGTCCGAATGCGATATTGTCATATACATTCAGATGCGGAAAGAGCGCGTACTTCTGAAAGATGGTGTTGACCGGACGCTTGTACGGCGGGACGCCGTTTACTCTGCTGCCGTCAAAAAAAACATCACCCCGATCCGGATCAAGAAACCCTGCGATAATACGCAGCGTCGTTGTCTTTCCGCAACCGGAAGCTCCGAGAAGTGTAACAAATTCTCCGTCCTTAATAGAAAGGCTCATGTCATCGAGAACTGTTTCTCCGTCAAAAGCAACTGTGATGTTTTTAAGTTCAATAATGTTGTTTCCCATTTTTTGCATCCCCCTTTGCGGCAAAAGCCGCGTAAAGCCGTAATCAGCTCTGCGCGAACCCCACATAAAAGCTAACCGCAGCCCCCGCAAAGAGTTTGTTACAAGCATTCTTTCGAATGGATGCAGCATACGGTTTCTCAAACCCGGAAAAGCTCCGGATTACGGTTCCTGAAACGGACTTGTGTCCGTGAATTGGAACTGCCCCCATGTGTACGCCGGCCGAAATCGGACGGCGATGAACCCTCCCTCAGCTTTGCCATATGGGAGGATGTTGGCACAGATGCAAAAATCGTGCTATATTAGATTTTATATTTCCCGACCGAAATCAGGATAACAGATTGGATTATATATGAAAATACGCAGATAGTCAATAGTTTTTTCGATTTTTCGACAAATTATTTTGCGCTGTATAATCGAATTGTTTTTCGGCATTTAAAGAAACCGTTCCTGCACAGCTTTTTTTATACCGTATAGCGGATTTTAAATCATATTTTTTTGATATATGCAACCAAAATTAACATATATCCGTAAAATGTGTTATCTGCAGTTGATTGACACAGGGTGTCCTGTGCATTATACTGATAATATAATCCGACTTACGGTTATTATATGGAGATTTTTATGATTATTGCAGAGGTTGACAGCTTAAATAAGGAATATCCGACATTTAAGCTTAAGGATGTATCGTTTGATATCGAGGAAGGCAGGATAACAGGGTTTATCGGCAGAAACGGCGCAGGAAAAACGACAACGATAAAATCCATGCTGAATATCGTCCATCCGGACAGCGGAGGCATCAGATATTTCGGCAAAGCCCTTTCTGAAAACGAAACCGAAATAAAAAGGCTGATCGGTTACACAACAGGCTCGGTAAGCTGGTATCCGAGGAAAAAAATACGAGATATTATAACAATTGTAAAGCGCTTTTACGACACATGGGACGAGGACGCCTATAATGAATATCTGAAACTGTTTCAGCTTGACGAAAGCAAGGCGGCTTTCGAGCTTTCGGAGGGAATGAAGGTCAAATTGAACCTGCTTATCGCTCTTTCGCATAAAGCACGGGTTCTGATTCTTGACGAGCCGACAAGCGGTCTTGATCCGTTTTCACGCGATGAGCTGCTCGGACTGTTTTCTAAGCTCGCAGAAAAAGGCATTGCCATTTTCTTTTCGACTCATATCATTTCGGATATAGAAAAATCCGCAGATAATATCGTATATATCTCAAAAGGCAAAATTGTCGCATCAGCGCCGAAAAACGAGTTTATAAAAAGCTATTCCAAAGGCGGCGAGAGCCTTGAAGAGACATTTTTGCGCATGGAAAGGGGTGCATCGGATGAATAATATTTTCGTAAAGGAATTAAAGCTTGCTGCATCCTTTCTGTCCTATCTTTTTATTGTCTTCGGTTTGATGTTTTTGGTTCCGGGATATCCTGTTCTCTGCAGCGTGTTTTTTGTTACGCTCGGAATATTCCAGAGCTTTCAAAGCGCAAGAGAGACAAACGATATACTCTTTTCGGTGCTGCTTCCGGTTGCAAAAAAGGATGTTGTAAGAGGCAAATATGCATTTGTCTGCTTTATAGAGCTCTGCAGCCTGATCCTGATGGGAATCTGCGTCCTGTTTAGAATGACGCTGCTTGCGGACTCTGCCGTATACAGATCAAACGCACTGATGAACGTAAACTGCTTTGCACTTTGCATGGCGTTTGTTATCTTCGGCATTTTTAATTCTGTATTTGTCGGCGGATTTTTTAAGACTGCCTATAAATTCAGCCGTCCGTTTGTTTCATATATCGTAATCGCGTTTCTTTTGATCGGATTATCCGAAGCGCTTTATCATTTTCCGGGACTTGAAGCGTTAAACGCATTCGGAACCGATCATCTTTTGCTGCAGCTTCTTCTGCTGCTTTCCGGAATAGTATTCTATGCTTTTTCTACGCTGCTTTCCTGCAGGAATGCATGTAATAATTTTGATAAAATCGATTTATAAGACAATTCGGGATAAATTTAAAAAATGCGGAGGATTCTATGCTTAAAGAAAATCTGATTATGCTTCGGAACATTCACGGGTACTCACAGGAGGAGATCGCCCAAAAAATCGGTATTTCCCGTCAGGCATATGCCAAATGGGAGACGGGAGCGACCGTTCCGGATATAGAAAAATGCAGTGCGCTTGCATCGGTTTACGAAGTAAGCCTTGACAGCCTTATAAAGACAGAAACAGCAGCCGGAATCGGAAGGATTCCGCCGGCACCGAAGGGGAAAAGCATCTGGGGCTCGGTAATTATAAGCGACCGCGGACAGATAGTGATTCCGAAGGGCGCAAGAGACAAATACGGTCTTGAGGGCGGCGACCGCCTTATAGTTCTCGGGGATGAGGAAGGAATTGCGCTGATCCCTGCAGAGAAATTCGAAGAAAACATGAAAAAGGCAATGGAATATGCCTCGCAGATATTAAATTGATATTCTAATAAAATTCAGAGGGTGTGCAGCAGTTTGCATACCCTCTGTTTTATTTGCATCTTTAGGTATGGAAATAAAAAAGCAGAACAATCATGAAAGACTGTACTGCTTTTTATTAAAAATCATTTTTGCTTCGCTGCGGCATAGCAAATGACCGGAGGCTGATTTTCCTTATGCTCGGAAATTATCTTTTCCATCCAGATCATGTTATACCATCTGCCGAACTTGTAGCCGCACTTATGAAATTCTCCGACCGTATTAAACCCGAAATGCCTGTGAAAATTCGCGCTGTTTGCCGTCAGATATTCATCTTCATGTTCGGGATAGCCGATGCAGGCATACATGTTAAGAATTCCCATGTCCTTAAGCGCCTTTTCAAGCGCCTCGTAAAGAATCCTGCCCATACCGCATTTCAGGCAGTTTGGATCGAGATATACAGTCGTTTCGCACGACCAGTCATATGCTGCCCTTTTAACGAATGCCCCTGCATATGCATAGCCCTTGATTACGCTGTTTTTGAGGATCACAAGATACGGGAATTTCCTGATTGTATTTTCCATCCGCTTCTTAAGTTCCTCAAGGCTCGGCGTGGTGTATTCAAATGTAATAGCCGTGTTTTTGACGTAGTAATCATATATTTTAAGAATAGCCTCTGCGTCGGTCAGTGCTGCGTCGCGAATCTCAATTATGTCACTATTTGCTTCCTTCATATAACTACCTCTTGCTGCTCATGCCGGCTTTAATTATGTCCTGAGTTTTGAATATAACAAAAACCCACCGCAATTCTATAAAAATTACGGTGGATTTGTCTCGGAGCAGGAGAGATTTGAACTCTCGCGCCAGTTGCCCGACCTACACCCTTAGCAGGGGCGCCTCTTCACCACTTGAGTACTACTCCGTATCAAGGTGACTTCATGAATTATATCACAGTATCGCCGTTTTGGCAATACCAAATATTATTAATTTTTTGTGAACAACAAATATTGCCAAAGAAAAGCGCTTCCCCACTCAGAGAAAAACGATATGGACATACCGAAAAAGCTCTTTAATTTAAACTCACTCCTATAGTATGCCAAGGTGCTCAAGCAGTATTTTTACCGCCATCAGTATCAGAATAATTCCTCCGGCAAGCTCTGCCTTTGATTTGAATTTTTTGCCGAACAGCCTGCCGAGCCTTACTCCGACAAGAGACAAGATAAATGTTATAATACCGATCACCGCCGACGAAACAAAAATCGAGCAGCCGACAAGGGCAAAAGTAATTCCGACGGCAAGAGCATCAATACTCGTCGCAATCGCCATAACAAGCATCGTTTTAAACGAAACATCAGGCTTATATTCCTCAAACGGCGAAAAGCTTTCCTTGATCATGTTAAAACCGATTAAAGAAAGCAGTGCAAAAGCTACCCAGTGATCGAATTCCTTTATGTATTCGCAAAATGAACATCCGAGATAGTATCCGATAATCGGCATAAGAGCCTGAAACACCCCGAACCAAAGACCGACCGTAATTTCGTTTTTTAAACACGATTTCTTCATCGAGGCGCCCTTGCAGACAGCAACGGCAAGCGCGTCCATCGAAAGCCCCACGGCAATAATCAGCAGTTCCTTAGCTCCCATAAAACCCGTCCTTTTTCGATAATTTATAACAAAAGCAGCAAATAATTAAATGATTAAAATAAAGGTCTTGACAAATAGCAATCACGATGATAAAATATCCCTCGTAAAAAGCATAACAGGGGCGCCTTTGCGGCTGAGATACGGTTTTCCGTTGTCCCTTTAACCTGATATGGGTAATGCCAACGTAGGGAGTTTATGTTCATCGGCTATGCCGATGCATTTTCGACGTATTAATCGTTTTGACCGTTGGCTTTAAAAACCGGCGGCTTTTTTATTTCAGAATGTGTTATGCTTTCAGATTTTATTTTATGAAAGGCAGTGGTTCTTTATGAAAAACAAAAAAACACAGGCACTGGTTGTCAGTGCGGTACTCGTTGCGCTTTCGACCGTTTTGTCGATGGTAAAGCTGTATGAGGCTCCGCTCGGAGGCTCGATTACGCTTTTAAGCATGCTTCCTATCTGCATCGTATCTATTCGGTACGGCGTAAAATGGGGACTTGCAAGCTCGTTTGTATACAGCCTGTTCCAGCTCTTTTTGAGCCTCGGAGAGGTTCTTACCTGGGGACTTACTCCCGGAATCCTTGTCGGCTGCATCATTTTTGACTATATTCTGGCTTATACCGTTATCGGACTCGCCGGAATCTTCCGCAACAAGGGAACAGGCGGAGTCATCGGCGGAATTACCCTTGCGCTGGTTCTGCGCTTTGTTTCTCACTTTATTTCCGGCTATGTATTCTTTGCAAAGCTTGATCAGTGGGAGCTTTTCGGAACAGTATTCGAAAACAAGCCGGTTCTCTACTCGATTGCATATAACGGTCTTTACATGCTCCCCGAGCTTGTCTTAACCGTAATTGCGGCAGTGATTCTCTGCCAGATCAAGGGAACAAGAAAGCTTCTCCTCGAAGACTGATTTCAATATAAAACCTAAATATTGCGGATTTTCGCATTTTTTTGCATAAGAAATAGAAATCTGCTGTATTTAACATCAAATTAACAGAAAACCTGTTGAATATCCTCGCTATTTTATGTATAATATGGTTCAGTGTAAAATCTGAACCATATTATTTTTTATATTTTATAGGAGAGTAAGGAGAATTTAAAATGAAAAAATCCGTCAAGACTCTGATAATAATAGCTGTCATTGTAGTTGCTGCCCTGATTTTGGTTGTCAACTGCTTTGCATCGATTCCGACAGGACACACAGGGGTAATCACAACCTTCGGCAAGGTAGAAGACAAGGTCTTAGCAGAAGGAATTCACTTTAAAATGCCGTGGCAGAAGGTTATAAACATGGATAACCGCACGCAGAGAGGTACCGTAACCACAGACGCATTTTCAAGCGATATTCAGCAGGTTGATGTCGTCTGCACAATAAACTATAACGTCAACAGAAGCCAGGCGCAGAATCTTTATAAGAATGTCGGCGCATACTACTATGACACCGTAATGCTCCCTAGATTCCACGAATCGATTAAGGCAATATTCTCGCAGTATACCGCAGAGAACCTCATTTCCGAGCGTCAGACTCTTTCGGATCAGATTCTTGAGATTATTACCGGAGAGATGTCGGAATACGGAATTGTTGTAAGCTCGGTTTCGATCGAGGATCTTGACTTTACCGATGTATTTACCGATGCCGTTGAGGCAAAGCAGGTTGCAGAGCAGGCAAAGCTCCAGGCAAAAATCGAGCAGGAGCAGAAAACAATCGAGGAAAAGGCAACCGCCGAAAGAAAGACAATCGCAGCCGATGCAGAGGCAAATGTTAAGAAGATAAATGCAGATGCAGCGGCATATGCTACAAAGGTTCAGGCAGAGGCTGAAGCTGAAGCAAACAATAAGATTTCGGATTCGATGACAGATGCGCTTCTGAAATATCTTGAAATAAAACAGTGGAACGGAATCCTTCCCGAAATTTATTCCGGAGACGGCGGAATTCTTCCGATAATCAGACAGGCAATCTCCGACAAGACAGAAAACAACTGATCTGACAACTCACAGCCGGGAGATTGGATCTCCCGGCGCAAATTTTTTGAAAGGCAATTTTTTGATGGAATATCCAAGTCTTTTGTATTTTAAATCAACAGACCTGCCGAAAATTGACATCTCGGTTTTCGAGGATCTTCAGCTTTTGAATTTTACAAAGCGCCGCTTTACGGAAGCGGTGCTTCAGCCTTGCGACAAGGAAAACGCCTCCTGCCGTGAGGAAATTTTTAGAATGCTTGAAAGAGAGGATTTCAAAGCCACGCTAAAGGAGCTTTACGAGAACGCAAAAGAGCTCTGCACTCTTGACAGCCTGCTTGAAAAGGCGAGATGTGAGCTTGAAGCAGCCGTTATCTTTTCTTCTCTTCTTTCTTCGCTTATCGACTTTGCAGAAAAGTCGGCAAAAATCCGTGACGGAGAGCTTTTTAAAAGATTTTCCTCGTTTTTTTCAGACTTTCTCTCTTCCCTTCCGGATGGGCTTAAAAATGAGCTTGAGAATCTGAAAAAGCTCTTTTCTGATTTCGAAAAAACGTCCTTTTCAAAATCCGGCGAGGAGCTTAAGCTGTTGTCAAAGGAAAGCGTTCCTTATATTTCAAGGCTTGACAAATGCAAGACAAAGCTCGGGCTTGATGTTGATCTTTCCTTTAAAATCGATTCAAAGCAGCTTGCGTCCTCGATTATTGACGGATATAAAAAGCTGTATAAGGATCAGGCAGAGGCGTTTATCGGCTTTTACGGCAAGTATAAGCTGCTGTATGACAGAGCTGTGACAAAATATGAAACAGAGCTTGGCTTTTATCTTTCGTTTGCTTCGTTTTTTGAAAAAATCAGGTCATTTAATATTCCGCTCGTCTGCCCGAAAAGAACAGATGAGTATGAAATCAGTATAAAAAACGCGTATGACGTTTCGCTTATCAAAAAAGACGAAAGAAATATCGTGCCGAACGATATCGAGATGACCGAAAATGAGCCGTTTTTCTTCCTTACCGGCGCAAACGGAGGCGGAAAGACTACTTATCTTAGAACCGTCGGAATTGCTGTCGTTCTCTATCTTCTCGGCTGCCCGCTTCCCTGTGATTCGGCTGAAATCGGAGGAATAAACAGAATTTTTACCCATTTTCCGCACGATGAGCGCTTCGACGGAACAGGAAGGTTTGTCGAGGAAAAAATAAGGGTCAATGATATCCTTTCGAAAGCCGAAAAGGGCTCTGTTATTCTTTTGAACGAAACATTTTCATCGACAAACGAGGAAAATGCCGTAAAATGCACATCCGAGCTTGCAAGAGAGATCAACAGGCGAGGCATATTCGGTCTTTATATAACTCATCAGCATGCAATAGAGGAAACCGAAATTCCGTATCTCAATGTTAAAATCGATACGGAGGATCAAAACAGAAGAACATATAAGGTTATAAGAAAAAGAGCAAACGACGGCTCGTTTGCCCTTGATATTCTAAAAAAATATTCTCTTACAAAAGAGGCGCTTGAAAAACGGTTCAAAAAGGAAAGCGACGGTGAAGGTATATGAAATTCAGTCTTTTATTTAAAATCCCCGACGATGCCGTTCGCTCCGACATTATATACGATCTTTCGCTTGACCGGACGGTAAATGCATTTGCACCCGACAAAAGGCATGCCGATTACTTTCTCGATCTGCTCTCAAAGCCGTTAAGAAGTACCGACAACATAGCTTTCCGTCAGCAGATTTATTGTGATTTTGAAAGCAATCCGCAGCTTTTTGATGAGCTCAAGCTCCTTTTTACACGCTATGACAGAATTAAAAGCGACTGGCACGAGATGAAGCTCGGCTCGGCTCCTCAGGGCAGCAGCGCAAATCCCGAGGCGCTTCTCGAGCACACATATTCCTCTCTTAAAATTACCTCGATGTTTCCGAGCACGATAGCTAACTTTTTCTGCTCGATCGGGGACACTCTTTCAAAATACGAAATCAAATCCGAGGGACTTTGCTCGATTCGCGACTGGTGCAGCGAAATGCGCAAAAACGAGGCTCTTGACGAAATTGTTTCTATTGCGCAGCTGTTCAGATACCATTCTCCCGAGCACTACGACTTTGAAATGCTTGTAGAGATCGACAATACCTTCCGCGTAATAAACTGCGGTCTTACTGCAATTACCGAGCACAGCCAAAAAAAGGACAAAAACGCCTTTATAAAGCTTTTTAAGAAAAAGGAGTTACAATTAGGCAGCGTAAGCATACTTCAGGACGGAGATTCGCTTGAAAACGACTGCAGTTCGGACAGTATATTCCTTCTCTGTCAGTCGCTTAGCCAGATCGATCAGGCGCTTACAAGGATAACAAACGAAATATATGAGGCATTTTTCGGGCTTTCAAGAGAAATGATGTTTTACGAAACCGCTCTTGCCTGCTTTGAGATGGTAAACGATGCCGGCATCCCTCACTGCATTCCCGAAATGCTCCGGTGCGAAGCCGACACGCTGAATGCACACGAGCTGTACGATCTGCATCTCTGCTCGATCGGAAAAAATAAGGACAGCATTGTTCCAAACGACATTGAAATTTCCGAAAGCGACGGCGGAATGCTTGTAAAGGGCGCAACCGACAGCGGAAAAACCGTATTTTTGCGATCGGTAGGCTCTGCGCTGATCTTCGCCCAGGCAGGTCTGCCGGTTCCGTGTTCTGATGCATGCTTCAGCATTCGCCATGCGTTCTTTTCCCATTTTTCCTCGGCAGAAGAGGAATTCAAACCCGGAAGCACCGCAGGACGGTTTGAGGGAGAGGCCCAGCAGATTGCCGAGATTGTCGACTCGCTAGTACCCTATTCCTTTGTAATGCTGAACGAAACCTTCCAGACAACAAGCTACGGCGAAGGCACCGAGGGGATCTGCAATATAATCCGGATTCTGCCGTATATCAAAACGAAATATATATTTGTAACGCACCTCACCGGACTGTTTGATATCATGAAAAACGACAGCGTCGTTCTTGCAAGAACCGATACAGAGAAAAAATACAAGGTAATTCCGATAAACAAGCAGCAGTAATCGACTTTTGTTGATGCCGCAACGTATACCGGACAGCAAGCATATTTTTATATTTTAGAAAAGAAAGCACACGACTTTTAATAGCCGTGTGCTTTTTTATGCGAATTGATAAGAATTGATAAAATTAATCAGGAATTAAAGCGTACCGAATATTTTTGTTCCTCTTTTGTTGATCCACAGATTTACAAGAGCGGCAAGAGCGAACAGCAGGACAGCAGCAGAGATTAAATATATATCCAAGGGTATAAAAAATGTAGCAAGCACCGATCCGATTCCCAAAAGTATAGCACCTGCCCAGCCTACAACCATTGGGATTATCGTCCAAAGGCTTTGCTTTATCGGAACAACCTCGTTTGTCCAGTTAAGAATCGGCTTCTTTATATTGACCGCAAGCCCGACAGATGCGATAAGCATTACAAGCGCAGCCGCACAGAGTGCCATCAAGACTGCCGTTAAAATGCTTATGTCAAAAACATATGCACTGCATGCAGTAAGGAAAACCATAGGCGGAATTGTTAAAATATAATGCATTGCCTTCTTTGCATTAAATATCTCTTTTGCATCAACCGGAAGCGTTTGCAGCACCCAGATATTCTTTCCCTCAAGCGAAATCGAAGGCGATGTAACCGTGTTAAGTGCGCAAAGGATGTAAAATGCTATTAAATACAGCCCCATAAACGTTTCTAAATCAAGCTCCGCGCTTGCCATGAACTGTATAATATCCGGTTTAAAAACAATGCCCAGGATACCGAGAATCGGGATCAGGATTGTTCCGAGTGCGCAGTTTGTCATATAGGTAAAGTTTGAGAAAAAGAGCCTGAATTCCTTTTTTAAAAGAGCTCCGGAAAGGCTTTGCGATCTGATCTGCTTTCTGTTGAGCCTTGCCTTTTTTGCTCCGTTCTTCCTTGTGGCAATTCCGAGGAAGGTCTTTGAAAGAAGCAGATAGACTGCCGCAAACACTAAAATAATAATTGCGCAGATAAGCAGCATGGAAACAAAATTGCCGTTGCATGCGTTACCGAAAAGATACATCGGATAGGCATACAGCTTGATTTTCCCTCCGATTGTGCCGCCGTTTGCCGCGATATATTTTAGAATCTCGGATGCATTAAAGTAAATATAATAATAGCAGACAATTACCAAAAGCGAAAGAATGACATTAACAATGTTTTTGCCTTTTTTTACCCTTACCGAAATAAAAGCTACAACAAAACCGAGAAGGCATGAAAGCCCCGTGACAAAAAGTGCAAGAATGAATATCAGAAGCACCGAAAAGATAACCGACGAAACCGAAGCAAAGCCGTTTATAAAGGATACAACAATTGCAGGAATCATGACAACCGATTCATACATCAGCCCCATGACATATACCCCGAAAAGCCTTGCAAAGATAATCTCAGACGGCTTTATAGGCATTGAAAGCAGCAGATCGTTGTCCTTTGAATTATAAAGGCAGGCGGATGTGCTGTACACGCTTCCTATAACAC
>CAKSER010000016.1 GCA_934447715.1 uncultured Eubacteriales bacterium
AGCAGGTCGACATGGCGATGAATCCGGAGACGCCGGACGACTGGAATTTCGATTCGATCCGCACATATTTTGCAGGCCTTCTCTGCACAAACGACGATTTCAGATATACCGACGAGGAGCTTGCAAATGTTTCCCCGAGCGATGTGATCTCGCTTCTTGAGGAAAGAGCGGATAAGCTTTATGCGGAAAAGGAGCAGCTGTTCGGCGAGGAGACAATGAGAGAAATCGAAAGAGTTGCGCTCCTTAAAAATGTCGACCGGCAGTGGATGGATCACCTTGATGCAATGGATGATCTCAAGGGCAGCGTCGGACTCAATGCATATGCACAGAGAAATCCGATAAACGAATACAGAGTTGCCGGAGCCGACATGTTCGACGAAATGATACAGGCAATTAAGGAAGGAACCGTAAGAACCGTTCTTTCGGTTCAGCCGAGAAAGCGTGAGGATATGCTGAAGCGCATTTCGGTTTCTAAGATAAAGAGCGAGGGCTTTGAGGGAGCCGCAAGGGCTGCCGGCAAGACCGAGCCGTCAAAGCCGATTGTCAAAAAGCCGTCCGAAAGAGTCGGCAGAAACGATCCGTGTCCATGTGGATCCGGATTGAAGTATAAAAAATGCTGCGGAAAGAACCTCGGAGGAGACGGAAAGGAGGAGTGACCTCCTTTTCAGCTCCGAAAAGAGCATGAAAAGCTATGAGTAATAAAGAAGTTGCCGAAAAGAGAACCGGCGGTGCATATTTAAAATGGACCGCCTTTTTCGGCGTTCTGTTTCTTGTAAATCCGAATATTTCGGTGCTTGATCCGCTGCCGGACTTTATCGGCTGGATGCTTCTTATTTACGGAATAAAGCGGATTTTAAGGCTTGAGTCCTCCGCCTCTGAGGTCGTAAAAAAGGCAGCAGGGCTTGAGATCTTGTCTCTTGTCCGCCTTGCACTTACCCCGGTGATCGTTTATATTGCGGCAGGTGACAGATCCTTTTACATGCTTGCGACCTTTGTATTCAATATCATCGAGCCGATAATGGCGATAAGCTTCTTTTTGAGTATGTTCAACGGCATAGCGGCGATCGGATATCAGACCGACGCAAAAAGTCCGGTTAAATATCTCAATCAGATGAAGCTGATAACCGTGATTTTCTTTGTGTATAAGAGCGTTCTTAACGCAATTCCGGACATGACGTTCTTCAAGATCAGCGATCTGCTTGATTATGAGCTTTATCCGCTTGCAAGATACCGCCTTCCGCTCACACTTATCTGCGGTTTTCTCTGCTTTATCGCCGGGCTTATATGGTATGCGGCATTCTGCGGATATCTGTCGCGGCTCAAAAAAGAACCTGAGCTTGCCCTAGAGCTTGAAAAACGGGAGGCTATGCGGATTGATTCGGAAAAGGAGTCGGATGACGGCATTCTAAAAAAGGCTTTCATTCTGCTTCTTGTGGGAATGATATTCCTCTGCGATCTGCCGATTGACGGATACAATGTCCTGCCGGATCTTGTCGGGGTCATACTGATTATAATTTCGGTGAAAATGCTCGGCAGATTAAAGGTATGCCCGAACGGTGTCGGAGCCGTCATAAAGGCGGCGATTCTTCACGGAGCCTTAAGCACGGTTTCGCTTGTGGCAAACGGATTTTTTGCACACAGATACTATCAGGGCGGCGAAAAGCTGCTGCCGGTGATCTCCGGCAAAATCGCTCTTAATACCCTTTTTGCGGCGGTTACGTTTTTCAGCTGCATGCTCCTTCTTTTCACGGTTTACAGGGTGCTTGGGGATCTTATAAAAAAGAACACCGCAGCACTTATTGCAAGCGGAACGGATGAGCTTCATAAAACACTTGAAAAATCAGTAAGAATTGCGCTTCTGCTTTTTCTTTTTGCAGAGCTTTTCGGAGTTCTTTCGATCGCGCTCGTTTTCCGCGTCGGATGGCTTAATTTTGCCGCAGTGCTGTGCTGTGTAATAGGCTCTTTTAAGCTCTATTCCTTCTTTGGCGATTTTAAGGTCGGTTTTGGAAACAAATATTCCGATATCAAAAAAAAGCATTGACAAGGAAAGCTCGGATCGGCTTTAAAAAGCAGGGCGCTGGGCGGCAGAACAAGCGGTGGGATACGCAAAGCAGAGCGCGGCAGAATAAGGCAGCAGAATAAGCAGGGCATGGCTTAATGACCGAAATAAAAAGCAGGTGTGTGGATAGCAAAAACCGCGCACTCCTGCCTGTAAAAACGAAACAAAAACCCGTTTTGCATTGCAAAACGGGTTTTAAAAATGCTGTATTTAAAAATCAATACTCTTTTCTGTCGAGCTTCAGGTGGTCGAGAACAAATTCGATGCCCTTGTTGTCGTTTGTGAACATGTGAGTTCCCTCGAAGATGTCGAATTTGAAATCCTTCTCGCAGCCCTCTGCCTTGTAGAATTCAAGTGTACGCTCGGCTTCCTTCTTTGCGGATTCCGCGTCAAACAGCGGATCCTTGTCGCCGACGCCGATATAAAGTCCGCGAGGAGCAATCAGACCGCCGATCTCGCCGTCAAGGAACTTGAGCGCTGCCTTGTCAAACAGATAGTCGCTGCTGTAGTACTTTGTTCTGTCGTTGAAGTGGCTTGAGGTGTATGCGCAGCGGATGCGCTTTTCAACAGCCGCGGTGCGGAGAGTATAGAAGCCACCGTAGGAAAGACCGACCATCGCAATGCGGTCGGGAGTGACCATGCGCTGCTTTATCATGTAGTCTATAGATCTTCTGATGCAGAAGATTTCAAGAGCGGTGATAGAGCTGCCGACATGCTTTAATTCCTGATCGAGCTTCATGCGGTCATAGTCTGTGCCGAAAATATTCTTGTCCCAAAGAAGAAGCTGCGGAGCGAATACAACCGCGCCTCTCTGGGTGAATCTCTGAATTATGTGGTTGTAGTTGCTTTCGTTTCCGTCGCAGTGATATGCAAGCTCAGGTGTTCCGCCGCCTCCGTGCTGGAAGATGACAAGCGGTGCATTTGTTGTGACATAGCCGGAGTGGAAGATCATTCCGTAGAACCAGAGATCCGGAAGAACCTCGATTTCGATGCGGTAGACATATCCGAGCTGGTCAAAGGCGACCTGAGTTCTTCTTGCGGTCATCGGAACGTCCTTGAAGTCGTCGTAGCAGTTGAGCGGCCAGCCGAGCATGTCCGCAAATTCCGCGCGAAGCTCCTCCTTGTTTTCTTTCATATATTCAGGAGTGATGCGCTCCGATTTGATTTTCTTTGCTTCCTCGGTTCTGCGTTCAAGAACCTTTTTAAGACCGGAAAGGTACTGTTCTCTGTAAGGAGCCGAAATCTTCACGTCCTTTTCGACGTAGCATCTATCAAATTCTCCCATTGTGAAATCTCCTTCTTGTGGATAATTAAGTTTCATATAAATTTTAAGCAAATATGCGGCCTTAAAGCCCATACAAAAGGATTATACACGAATTTATTTGCGGTGTCAATAAGAAATGAATTAAAAAAGGAATTATCGCTTAAATGCAGGATCTTATATTTTTATGACATGATGCTGATATTAAACTGACATGAATAAAGAGGGTAATTGAAAATCATTATGATTTAATTTGTTGTCAAAATGTTAATTTTCATGAAAATGGGTAGAAACAGTAAAGAAGACACTTGCAATAAAATAGAAAATATGGTAGTATAAATTGGATTTGGAAAGAGACTGATTTGCAAGACCGAACTCCAAATCCTGCAAAATCATCGAAAAGGAGCGGTTTAAAGCCATGCTGCTTATGATAGCATCCGACATTCACGGATCGTCGAAATATTGCTCTGAGCTGATGAAGGCAAAGGAGATCGAAAAGCCCGACAAGCTGATTCTGCTCGGCGATCTTTTGTATCACGGACCGAGAAACAGCCTTCCGGATGAATATAATCCGAAAGAGGTTTTGGGGATGCTGAATGGGATAAAAAACGAGCTTGTCTGTGTTCGAGGCAACTGCGACAGCGAGGTTGATCAGATGGTGCTCGATTTTCCGATGATGGCGGAATACAGCGTGCTGCTTTTCGAAAAATCAACCTTCTGGATGACTCACGGACACAGAATTCCGGATAAGCTCCAGTCAAGCATCTGCCGCGGTGATGTTATTCTCTGCGGACACACGCATGTGCCTGCCTGCGAGGTAACGGAATACGGGGCAGTAAAGGTTAACCCCGGCTCGGTTTCGATTCCGAAGGAAAACAGCGAAAGAGGCTATATAATTACCGACGGTGAAAATATAATCTGGAAAACGCTGGGTGGGGAAATATACCGAAAGGAAAGCGTATCGGCTCTTATTAATGCTGAAAGCTGAAACGCGGTTACGGAAAAGACAGAATATAAAAGCCGTAACCTAAAACCATATAATAATAGTATATAATCAATAATTATATAAAATTCAGAAAACTGAAAAGCCGTAAAGGAGGAACACAAAATGACAAACAACGCAAGTGTACTGACATGGATTGAAAAGCTGAAGGGTTTGCTCAAGCCGGAAAACGTCATGTGGATTGACGGAAGCGAAGAGCAGCTTGATAAGCTTCGTGCTGAAGCGGTTTCGACAGGCGAAATGATAAAGCTGAATGAAAAGGAGCTCCCGGGCTGCTATCTGCACCGCACAAAGGTTAACGACGTTGCAAGAGTAGAGGGAAGAACCTTTATCTGCACAACAAACAAGGATGATGCCGGCCCTACAAACAACTGGATGTCCCCGGCTGAAGCATATGAGCTTTTATACGGAATTGCAGACGGAAGCTATGCAGGAAGAACAATGTATATCATTCCGTACTCCATGGGTCCGATAGGCTCTCCGCTCGCAAAAATCGGTCTTGAGGTAACAGACTCGATCTATGTCGTTTTAAACATGGCAATCATGACAAGAATCGGACAGAAGGTACTCGATACACTCGGCGACAGCAACGACTGGGTAAGAGGACTTCACTGCAAGTGCGATGTCGATGAGGAAAAGAGATACATCTGCCACTTCCCGGAGGACAATACAATTATCTCTGTAAACTCGGCATACGGCGGAAACGTTCTTCTCGGAAAGAAGTGCTTCGCACTCCGTATCGCTTCCTATCAGGGAATGAAGGAAGGCTGGATGGCAGAGCATATGCTTATCCTCGGAGTTGAGAACCCCAAGGGAGAAAAGAAGTATGTTGCAGCTGCATTCCCGTCCGCATGCGGAAAGACCAACCTCGCAATGCTCATTCCGCCGAAGTATCTCCGCGATAAGGGCTACAAGGTATGGACAGTCGGCGACGATATCGCATGGATGAGAATGGGTGAGGACGGAAGACTCTGGGCTATCAACCCCGAAAACGGATTCTTCGGAGTTGCTCCCGGAACAAACGAGAAGTCCAACTATAACGCTCTTGCCGCAACAAAGAAGAACACTATCTTTACAAACGTTGCATACAATATCGATACAAACACAGTCTGGTGGGAGGGTCTTGACAAGAATCCGCCGGAGCACGGTATCGACTGGAAGGGCAATCCCTGGAACGGAAAGACATCCACAGAGAAGGGTGCACATCCGAACAGCAGATTTACAGCTCCCGCAAAGAACTGCCCGTGCATCGCACCCGAGTTTGAAAGCACTGCCGGAGTACCGATTTCCGCAATCATCTTCGGCGGAAGAAGAGCATCCACAACTCCGCTTGTATATCAGTCAAAGAGCTGGGAAAACGGTGTATTTGTCGGATCGATCATGGCATCCGAGACAACTGCTGCAGCATCCGGTGCTGTCGGCGTAGTAAGACGCGACCCGATGGCTATGCTGCCGTTCTGCGGATACAACATGAGCGATTACTTCCAGCACTGGCTTGACATGGGCAAGAAGCTCGGCGACAAGGCTCCTAAGATCTTCAACGTCAACTGGTTCAGACAGGACGCAGAGGGACACTTCATGTGGCCGGGATTCGGCGACAACATGAGAGTCCTCAACTGGATCCTCGACCGTTGCGACGGTAAGGTTGATGCAGAGGAGACTGCTATAGGCTACATCCCGTACGCAAAGGATATCGATACTACCGATCTCGATGCCAGCAAGGATACAATTGCAGAGATCATCAAGGTTGACAAAGAGGCTTGGAAGAAGGAAGCAGACGGAATCGAAGAGCACTATAAGAAGTTCGGCGACCGTCTCCCGAAGGAGTTAAGAGAACAGCTTGACACCCTTAAGAAGAATCTTAAATAATTGAAATCATATGCCGCCGCAGACCTTTCTGCGGCGGCGTTTTTTCACGTTGAAGCTTTTATATACTTTTGTGCTTTTCCTCCGGCAGAGTTTGCCCTCCTGTCCGAATTTGTACCCTTTTGCTGAGGCTGCCCGGTTCTTTGTACGGCTCTCTGTGCCGGCATAGGTTGTTTTCGACAGTGTTTTCCTGCTTTTTTTGGATTTCATGCCGAAAAACACGGCAAAATGAGAAAACCGGCATGCAAAAGGGAAGACTGCGCGATAAGTAATAATTTCGTTTAACAATACACAGCTAAAATAACCTTGAATCATTCATAAATTAATGCTATACTAAATCAGATATGAAGATATAAAAAATAAGGTAGGATGCGGAAAGGGGGAAGGAAAATGGCATTGTCCGCAAAATTTGTCAGAGGGCAGATTGAAAGATTAAAGCCGATTACAAGCAACTGCAGCATACAGGCATGCAGAATCGGACAGAACAAGCTGGGAGAAATAATGTCCCTGCCGCTTCAGCCGAATTTACAATATGATGAAATTTCCTTCGATAACTTCAGAGCGTGCTGGATAACTCCGAAGAAGGATCAGAACGGAGGTGTAATTCTTTATCTGCACGGTGGAGGGTATGTTGCGGGAGACCTTGAATATACAAAGGGCTACGGCTCTGTTCTCGCTGCGCATACAGGTGTAAAAACCTTCTGTATCGAATACCGCCTTGCGCCGGAGTTTAAATTCCCGGCACCTGTTGACGACGCGCTTGTTGCATACAGGTTCCTTTTAAGGTCCGGATATTCCGGAGAGCAAATAATTCTTGCAGGAGAATCTGCCGGAGGAGGACTGGTATTCTGCCTTGCGCACAAGCTTAAGGAACTCGGCCTTCCGATGCCGGCAGGAATTGTTGCCCTTTCACCGTGGACAGATCTTACCTTTTCCGGAAAAAGCTTTAAGGAAAACAGGGAAAACGATCCCTCCCTTTCGGAGGATCTGTTAAGATATTATGCAAAGCTCTATACCGACGAGCCGGAAAATGAGCTTGTTTCCCCGATTTTCGGCGATCTTTCCGGCATGCCGGATTCTCTTATATTCGTCGGCGGAGACGAAATTCTTCTTGACGACTCAAGAATGCTCTATAACAGGCTTATCGAGTCCGGCTCAAAATCCGAGCTTGTGATCGCCCCCGAGATGTGGCATGTCTATATGCTCTATAATCTGAGCGAAAGAAAGGACGATCAAAAGAAGGTTGACGAGTTTATTCTCGAAAAGATAAAAAATCATCCGCCGAAGGGTCCGAAGTGGATGAAGCTCGATAACGCTGCAAAGATATATCCTGCCGCAATGAGCAGGAGCTGGACGAATATTTTCAGAATTTCGGTTACTCTAAAGGACGATATAGATCCGGAAATTCTTCAGTCCGCACTTGAGGTGACGGTAAGACGCTTCCCGTCGATTGCAGTAGGTCTTAAAAGCGGCATGTTCTGGTTCTATCTGCAGCAGGTCGAGCATGCTCCTGCGGTAAAGCCGGACACACCCTGTCCGACCGCAAAAATGACAAGGAAGGATCTTGATAAATGCGCATTCCGCGTTTTCTATTACAGAAGCAGAATTGCGGTTGAGTTCTTCCATTCGCTGACAGACGGCACGGGAGCGATGATCTTCGTCAAAACTCTTGCCGCAGAATATATAGAGCAGAGATACGGAATAACTGTCTCGGCAACCGACGGCGTTCTTGACCGCGACGAAAAGCCGAAGGCGGAGGAGCTTGAGGACAGTTTCCTTAAATATTCAAGCGACATAAGCGCAGATAGAAAGGATCCTGCGGCATATCACCTCGGAGGCGAAAAGGACAAGGATGGCTTCAGAACCGTAACTACATTTATTATTGATACCGACAAGGCTCTTGCAAAGTCGAAGGAATACGGAGTGACACTTACGGTGCTGATGACCGCGCTGCTCACACAGACGATTATTCAGATGCAGGACCGCAAGGTAAAGAATAAGAAAAAGCAAAGACCGGTAAAGATTCTTGTTCCGGTCAACCTTAGAAAGGTATACGGAAGCAACACCCTAAGGAATTTTGCATACTTTTCTATTCCCGGTGTCGATCCGAGGCTCGGAGAATATACCTTTGAGGAAATTTTAAGGAGCGTTCAGCTGCAGCTGAATTTCGATGTCAACGACAAAATCCTTTCAACGAAATTCTCCTCGAATGTAAAATCCGAAAAGACATTGATTTTGCGTGTCATGCCGCTGTTCATTAAAAATCTGGTAATGAAGATGGTATATAATTTTGTAGGGGAAAGGACAAGCTGCCTTAATCTTTCAAATCTCGGAGCCGTAACGGTGCCGCCCGAAATGGAGGAATATGTAACAAGATTCGACTTTGTCTTAGGAGTGGAGGCGACAAGACCGTATAATGTCGGAATGCTTTCATACAAGGACAAGCTTTATCTGAACTTTATAAGGGATACAAAGGAGCCGGAGCTTGAATATCTGTTCTACGAAAATCTGAGACAGACAGGGCTCGAGGCGGAGGTTGAAAGCAACTCGAGAAAGTAAAAGGCATAAAAAAGACTTGACTGGAGGAAATGATAATGTATTGTGCAAATTGCGGAGTTAAGCTTGCAGACAGTGAAAAAAAGTGTCCGCTTTGCGGAACGAGAGCATATCATCCGGATATAGAAAGAAAAATAACCCCCGGACCGTATCCGGAATACCTTGGACCGGAGGATGTAACCTTCAAGCGCAGCGGAGTTATGTTCATTGTTACAATGTTCTTTTTGATAGCGGTGAGCATTCCGCTTCTTTGTGACCTAAAGATTAACAGTGCGGTGACATGGTCTGCATATGTTGTGGGAGCGCTGCTTCTGCTTTATGTAATTGCGTGCCTGCCGGCATGGTTTAAAAAGCCGAATCCGGTTATATTCAGCTCGGTGGATTTTGTCGCCTGCGGATGCTTTCTTTTAATGGTGGATCTGGTCAATCACGGCGGCTGGTTTTTGCCGTTTGCCTTTCCTGTTACCGGAGTGGCAATGCTGATCACAGTTACGGTTATCGCGCTCTGCCATTATGTAAGAAAGGGCTATTTGTATATTTTCGGCGGCGCATTTATCGCTCTCGGAGGCTTTTCCGTTCTGATAGAGCTCATGCTTGATGTTACCTTCGGAATCGGAATGTTCAATTGGTCGATCTATCCGCTTGTCGTCGGCTTTATTGTCGGAATGTGGCTGATCATTGTCGCAATCTGCAAGCCGATAAGAGAATCGCTTCGAAAGAAGTTTTTTATCTGAACGAACCGTAAGAAGCCGCAAGAATCTAAAAGAAAGAGAAGAAAAGATGAAGCACGTTGATATATATACCGACGGTGCCTGCTCCGGAAACCCGGGTGCGGGAGGCTACGGAGCAATTCTCGTCTATAAGGGAAAGGAGCTTGAGCTTTCAAAGGGCTTTGCCGAGACGACGAACAACCGTATGGAGCTTTCGGCGGCGATAGCGGCGCTCGAGGCGCTGAACGAGCCGTGCGAGGTTACACTCACCTCGGATTCGAAGTATCTTGTGGACGGAATGAACCTCGGCTGGGCTGCATCCTGGAAGAAGAAAAACTGGATCAAGTCGGACAAAAAGCCGGCGCTCAATTCCGATCTGTGGGGTAGACTTCTTGAATTAAATGACATACATAAGATCACCTTTGTGTGGATAAAGGGTCACGCAGGGCATCCGTATAACGAAAGATGCGATCGCCTTGCCGTAGCCGCAACAGAAACGGTCAGATGAAAAGGAAAACGAAAAACAGAAAAGAAACAGAACAGAACCGGAAAAGAACTGAAAATGAAGATAAAAATCAGAATACTTAAAGCGGCAGCCGTTTTGGCTTCGGCATTCCTGCTTATAATGAATGTCGGCGCATCCTCCTTTAAAACAAGCTCCGGAATTGATGATCACGGAGATTTTACA
The DNA here is from genome assembly GCA_934447715.1 of uncultured Eubacteriales bacterium. Taxonomy (GTDB): domain Bacteria; phylum Bacillota; class Clostridia; order Oscillospirales; family CAG-272; genus HGM12657. The sequence goes on from CAKSER010000016.1 coordinate 10,144, forward strand.
ATTGCGGTTGTGCCGGATATGCAGGTTCTTTCAAAGGATCATCCCGAAAGCCTTTCGGTGCTGACCGGATGGATTGCGGATAACGTTGAAAAGGAAAACATCCGCTTCGTGACGTTTCTCGGAGATATGACGGATGATAACAAAAAGGGAGAATGGGCGGATGTCAAGGCTGCAACCGACCTTCTTAAGGGAAAGGTCAGCTTCTCGGTAATAAACGGCAACCGGGATATGAACGACAAATCGCAGAAAAGAGATCTTGAAAGATTCACCTCTGCCTATCCGCTGTCGGATTTTGAGTCCTATCCGGAATACGGAGGAGCATATTCCGACGATTGCCTAAATACGTTTTATACATTCGAGCAGGGCGGACTTAAGTACATGATCCTCTGCCTTGAATTTGCTCCGAGAGACGGGGTTATCGACTGGGCAAAGTCGGTAATCGAGGCACATCCGGGGCATAATGTAATAATTACAACCCACGGATTTCTTGACGATGACGGAAATGTAATCGAAAAGACCTCGGCCGACAGCTTTTTTAATTATTCCTATATCGGAGGCGAGGGAAACTGCGGAGATACGATCAGAGACGAGCTTCTTTTAAAATATAATAATATTGTTCTTCTTTTGTGCGGCCACCGCGGCGATGGGGATCTTGTAAGCTATACAAGTACGACCTCTGACGGTACGAAAACAGTTGCTCTGATGGCAAACGGAACAGATATTGATAAAATCTGCGAAAACGGCGCAGGAATGGTTCTGCTTCTCCACTTTAAAAACGGCTCGGGCGAGGTAAGCTGCGAGTACTATTCCACCGTGCTCGGAAAGTACTACGGAAACCGGAATCAGATCAGCTTAAAGCTCGATACGGTCATGCCGGATAACGCATCCTGCATAGTAAAGGGGCAAAATAATCAGACAAGTCAGACCGATAATACAAGCAAGACAGGCCCAAACGAAACCCACCTTGAGGCTGTGATCTATATTGCTTTAGCAGCCGCCGCTCTTGCGTTCGGTGTTGCCTTTGTCATACTTAAAAGAAAGAAAAAACGGTGAGACGGTTTTGCAGGACAAATAATGTTTATAGGAAAGGGAGTGGAAAAGGACAGTGAAAGAAAGATTGATTCAGCTGCTCAGCGCGGATGAGTCTTATACGAAAGACAGAAAGATCGCCATGTATGAGTTTGGCTTGTCGGAGGATAAGCACTATGATGTCCTTGTTGTTGCTCCCGGCTGGAAGCCTACAAAAATCATGACAGGCTATGATGTGGATATTACCTGCACAAAGGAGCACAGCTATATAAACGGCTATGAGGTAAAAGGAGACGACTTTCTTATCGGGTGGATACAGTGCTCCAGCGGAGCAAGCAGCCTGATCGATGAATTGTCGACCTGTGCATACCTGGATTTTGATAAGCTGGTCTTTGTGGGCGCTGTGGGCAGCCTGGTGCCGGAGATTGGTTTAGGTACGCTCTGCACCCCTAAGTGGAGCGTGTCCGGAAACCTTGCAAACGGCTATCTGCTCGAGGATATTCGAAAATACAAGCCTTTTGAGAGGGTTTATCCGAATGATCCTTCCTTTGTGCAGCAGGTGTCGGAGCTCTGTCCGGATATGATCTCTGCCCCGGTATTCTGCACCGACTCCATCTTCTGCGAGTATTCCCACCTGGACTTTATCAAATCCTTTGGTGCAAAGCTTATTGAAATGGAAACCAGCTCATTTTATCTTATGGCAGATCTGTTTGAGAAGCCGGCAATTGCGCTTTTGGCTGTATCCGACAACTCTGCGAGCGGCGATCCCTTGGTGGCGCGCACCGAGGAGCAGAAGCTGCTTTATAATATCACCCGAAAACAGGTGATTCCGAAGATTCTTATGGATATTGCAAGGATGAAGTAAATATGGTATCAGCCTCGTCGGCATAAATGCCGGTGGGGCTGTTTTTCGCTTTAAAGCGTGTTGCCGCGTGTTATAGCAGCGCTTATATATTTTTAGAAAAAAATCCCACCGGAAGCAGATTGCTTACCGATGGGATTTTATTTTATAGCCTAATAAGAGCCGCGTCTGATTTCAAAGTCTGAATCGGTACCCGATCAAACCGGTACCCCGATTGAATCAGCCCTAGGAGAAATCAGTCGCCGTAAAGCTCGGAGAGCTTCTTGAGTCTTGCGTACTTTTCCTTTGCGGTCTTCTCGGCAAGAGAGAAGAGCTCCTCTGCTCTCTCCGGGAATGCCAGTGCAAGGCGGTTGTAACGTGTCTCGCTCTTGATGAAGTCTGTGTAGCTTGCAGTCGGATCCTTCGAGTCGATTACAAGTGCCTTCTTGCCCTCAGCCTTGAGTGTCGGGTTGTATCTGAACAGCTGCCAGTAGCCTGCCTCAACGGCGCGCTTCATTTCGATCTGGCAGTTAGCCATTGTTCCCTTAATACCGTGCATCTCGCAGGGAGCGTAGCCGATGATGAGCGACGGTCCGTGATATGCCTCGGCTTCCTTTATAGCCTTGAGTGTCTGGTTCATGTCAGCGCCCATAGCGATCTGTGCAACATAAACGTAGCCGTAGGACATTGCAATCTCTGCAAGGTTCTTCTTTGCAACAGCCTTACCTGCTGCGGCAAACTGTGCAACCTGACCGATTCTGGATGCCTTGGATGCCTGTCCGCCGGTGTTGGAGTAAACCTCGGTATCGAATACGAAGATGTTTACATCCTCGCCGGAAGCGATGACATGGTCAAGTCCGCCGAATCCGATATCGTAAGCCCATCCGTCTCCGCCGAAGATCCATATCGACTTCTTTGCAAGATAGGACTTCTCGGCAAGAATCTTTGTGCGGAGCTCGTTCTTGCAGTCGCAGGACTCGAGCATCGAAACAAGGGCTCTTGTTGCCTTTGCATTTGCTTCTCCGTCGTCGATTGTGTTGAGATATTCGTCGATAACTGCAATCTTTTCATCGTTTGAAACCTGCTCACGGAGCTGCTTTACATAGCCGATAAGTCTTTCGCGGATTGCGTTCTGACCGAAGCTCATTCCGAGACCGTGCTCTGCGTTATCCTCAAACAGCGAGTTTGCCCATGCAGGACCGAACTTGCTTTCTCTGTTGACGGTGTACGGCATAGCCGGAGCGGATCCGCCCCAAATCGAGGAGCATCCTGTTGCGTTCGAAATATACATTCTCTCGCCGAAGAGCTGTGTAACAAGACGTGCATAGGATGTTTCTGCACATCCTGCGCAGGAGCCGGAGAACTCAAGCAGCGGCTGCTTGAACTGGCTGCCCTTTACGGTTGTATCTGCAAACGGAAGCGGTTTGGATGAAACCTCGTTTACTGCGTAATCGAAGACCTCCTGCTGGTCGATCTGGCTTGCCTGAGATACCATCTCAAGCGCTCTCTTCTCGGGTTTTGTAGGACATGCCTTTACGCAGAGAGTACATCCCATACAGTCAAGTGGACTGATTGCAAGAGTGAACTTCAGATTCTCGCAGCCCTTGCCGATCATCTTTGCCGTGAACTTTGTCTGTGCAGGAGCCTTTGCAGCCTCCTCCTCGCTCATGACGAACGGACGGATAGTTGCGTGCGGACAAACGAACGAGCACTGGTTACACTGGATACAGTTTTCCGGATGCCATACGGGAACGTCGACTGCAACGCCTCTCTTCTCGTATGCGGCACCGCCGACAGGGTACTGACCGTCTGCGCAATCGATAAATGCGGAAACGGGGAGCGAGTCGCCCTGCATCTTGTTGACCGGCTTGATGATCTCCTTGACGAACTTGACGAGCTCGGGACGGTCGCCTGTGATAATCTCTTCGCCGTTTGTGTCAACTGCGTTCTTCCAATCCTCCGGAACGTCATACTTAACATATGCGTTGGCACCTGCATCGATTGCCTTGTAGTTCATCTGAACTACCTCTTCGCCCTTCTTGGAGTAGGACTTCTTTGCCATGTACTTCATGTACTCGATGGCGTCCTCCTTCGGCATTACGTTTGCAAGAGCAAAGAATGCGGACTGAAGAATGGTATTTGTTCTCTTGCCCATTCCGATTTCACGGGCAAGGTCGATAGCGTTTACTGTATAGAAATTGATGTTGTTCTTTGCGATGTACTGCTTTGCCTCAGCCGGGAGGAGCTTTTCAACCTCTTCCTTTGTCCACTGGCAGTTGAGAAGGAATGTACCGTTCGGTTTTACGTCGTTTACGATCTTGTATCCCTTAAGCATAAATGACGGGTTGTGGCATGCGACAAAGTTTGCCTTTGTAACGTAGTACGGGCTCTTGATCGGCTTATCACCGAAACGGAGGTGCGAAATTGTTACGCCGCCTGTCTTCTTTGAGTCGTACTGGAAATATGCCTGAATGTATTTATCTGTGTGGTCACCGATAATCTTGATGGAGTTTTTGTTTGCTCCGACGGTTCCGTCTCCGCCGAGTCCCCAGAACTTGCAGGAAATTGTTCCTTTTGCGCTTGTGTCGGGGCAGTTTGCCTTCTCCTTGAGAGAGTGCTTTGTAACATCGTCGACGATTCCGATTGTGAAGCGGTTCTTCGGCTCATCCTTTGCAAGATTGTCAAATACTGCAAATACAGATGCCGGAGGAGTATCCTTCGAACCGAGACCGTAGCGTCCGCCGACAACCTTGATATCGCTTCTGCCACACTCTGCAAGAGCTGTAACAACATCGAGATAAAGCGGCTCGCCGAGAGCGCCGGGCTCTTTTGTTCTGTCGAGGACAGCGATCTTCTTGACTGTTTCGGGAAGAGCCTCAACAAGCTTTTCTGCGCTGAAAGGACGGTAAAGTCTTACCTTGACAAGTCCGACCTTCTTGCCTTTTGAGATCATGTAGTCGACAACCTCGTCTGCAACATCGCAGAAGGAGCCCATGCAGATGATTACGTTTTCCGCATCGGGTGCGCCGTGGTAGTTGAACAGCTTGTAGTCTGTGCCGATCTTCTTGTTGATCTTGCCCATGTACTTTTCAACGATGCCGGGAATAGCATCATAGTACTTGTTGCATGCCTCTCTGTGCTGGAAGAAGATATCTCCGTTTTCAGCAGAGCCGCGGAGTGCGGGATGCTCAGGATTGAGAGCGTGCTTGCGGAACTTTTCAACAGCCTTTTCGTTTACCATGTCCTTAAGATCATCAAAATCCCAGACCTCGATCTTCTGAATCTCGTGAGAGGTTCTGAAGCCGTCGAAGAAGTTGAGGAAAGGAACACTTCCTTCGATAGCAGCAAGATGAGCTATCGCACCGAGGTCCATAACCTCCTGGGGGTTGGACTCTGCGAGCATTGCAAAACCGGTCTGACGGCATGCATAAACGTCGGAATGATCACCGAAAATGTTAAGCGCATGAGCAGCAACGGTTCTTGCGGAAACGTGGAATACGCCGGGCAAAAGCTCTCCGGCGATCTTGTACATGTTAGGAATCATCAGAAGAAGACCCTGAGAAGCGGTGAAGGTGGTGGTAAGAGCACCTGCTGCAAGAGATCCGTGAACGGTTCCGGCAGCACCTGCCTCCGACTGCATTTCAACAACCTTAACCTTTTCACCGAAAATGTTAAGGGCAGGCTTTCCTAATACGTTTTTGCCGGATGCAGCCCACTGATCGCAGTAGTCCGCCATCGGGCTGGACGGAGTGATGGGGTAAATTCCGGCGACTTCGGTAAATGCATATGCAACATGAGCAGCCGCGGTATTTCCGTCCATCGAAAGCTTTGCTCTTTCGAGCTTTTTCTTTGACATTTCTTTATATCCTCCATAAACAATTTTGTAATTGCAATCATAGCTATATTTTATCACTTTTTTGCCCGATTGTAAATACCTAAACAAAATATTTCACCGAGCCGACACAAAAAAACGCCGGTATTTCCTTAGTTTAAAAGCCCCTGCTCCTTCAGGACAGCAAAATGAAGGCAAGAACCGAAAAGATTACGCAAAGAATAACTAAAGTTATAAAAAATCCGGCAGCAAAATCGCGAAAAAACAGCTTCATATATATAATCCTCACTTTTTTTATATATTTTTCCCTCTGTTTCGTAAATAATACATTGCAGCCTAAAATGCTTCCGCTCTGCCGGAATTCAATTAATTTTAAAAAAAAGCAAAAAGATATTGACAAACTACCGCTCAAGGTGATATAATTGCTCTGTTCCGATGAGTTGATTGTCGGTAATTGATAGCATGAATTCCGGTTGGAATTCGTGTAGAAAAGGGCCATTAGCTCAGTTGGTTAGAGCTACCGGCTCATAACCGGTCGGTCCGGGGTTCGAGTCCCTGATGGCCCATAGGAAATCCTGTACCTCGGTACAGGATTTTTTGTTGTTTTAGGTGCGGACACGGTGGTGCGGATTGACGCGCCAAATCCGGGAAAGCAGTTTGGAAATTAAAAAAACAGTACGGGAGACAGCATGATGGAAGGAATAGAAAACAAGAAAAGCATACCGAAAAGAGAGGTGCCAGAGGGGATTGATATTGCCTTTGCAGACTCCGCAAATAAAATGTATGTCTTTAAGAACGGTGTCAAAACGAGCTTTAAGACAAACGGCGGCGCGTTTGATATATATTCGCTCGGAAACGGTCTGCTTGCATACGGAAGCATCTATGACGGGGATGTGTGCGGACTGATTGTGTGCGATCTTGAGGGAAATATCAAAAAAAGATATGAGACAAAGGCGCAGGTTTTCGGGATTCGGCCGTTTGACGGCGGATTTCTTTGCGGAGAGCTTCCGACAAAGCAGGTCGTCTGGCTTGATAACGACCTGAAGGTCATAAGAAAAACCCCGGTAAGATATGACGGTGACAATCTTCACGAGGTAATGAGAGGTGTAAGGCTTGCAAAGGACGGAAATATTCTTGTCGCACAGCCCGGAGACAATGTAATAAGACGGTACACCCCACACGGAACGCTGCTTTCCGAGATTAAGGTCGGAGCCGATATATTTGCATTTTCAGAGTGCGAAAACGGCAATATTATAAATACCCAGCACGACTCCCTGGTTGAAAGGGACAAAAACGGGAATGAGCTGCGGAGAATCGATAATACGACAGCGCCCGAGGCAGGGCTTTGCTGGCCGCTGAACTTTACATTCCTGCCGAACGGAAATCTTCTCCTTGTAAACTGGCTCGGCCACGGCTGCGAGGGAAAGGGATATCCCGTGTCGGAATATGATAAGGACTGGCGGCTTGTCGGCCTTTATACGGTTGACGATGACGCCGAATATATATCCGCTGTGACGCTGCTGTAACCGGCGCGAATTGCTCATAACCATAAATATAAAAAAACAGGTATCAAGCTTATGCCGATACCTGTTTTATTTTATTCTATGGCAATCTTATTCTACGGCAATCGAGGTTGCGGCATCTGCCTTGCAGATCTTTTCCTCTGTGCCGTCGTTGTTTATCCTTATTATGTAGGAGCCGTTTGAAAAGTAGATTCCGTCGGGGGTCAGACGATAGTCGAGAACACCCTTGCGGACAAGCGTAAGCTTCCCGTTTTTGTCGAGCTTGCAAAGCTCATAGCTTCTTGGAATAATTCCGGGGTACTTTTCTCCCTTGTCGGTGTTTTCCCTGAGCGAACGGGCGGCGTTGACCAGATTTCCGTCAATGAATCTGTCTTTTGCGCTCTTGTTTTTCGACTTCATCGCTCCGGAATTCAGCGTTTTGCCGCTGTATTTCATCGAAAAGACATTGAAGAAGCCGAAAATCGCCCAAATCAGCCTGACAGGAAGAAGCAGAATGTCAAGAAGACACCCGAGCGAGTTTTTTATGCCGCTTTCCTGCTTGTACGGGCGGCGGACAAAATAAAGATCGCCGTTTTCGCACGACTGCGGCTTTGTGTAGCAGATGCTGCTTGAAACAAGAATGTCGTCTATTTCGCCGCTTGAAAGCTTCATTCGATATATTCCGCTCGGACCTTTGATAGTGTTTTCCCGTACGGTCTGTTCCGCCATCGATCTGAAAATCGTCATCATCGGGGCTTCATTTGTCTTTTCCCGTGTCTCGTTTTCCTCTTTGTCCTCGACAAGAAGTCCGGCGCTTTCGTAATATATGCAGTTCGGCTCGGATCTTGAAAAGCAGGTGCTTGATTCGTAGCTGCTTCCCTCTGTGACCGTCCTGAAATCGCAGGTGGAAAGCTCCGCAATTCCGATATGGCTTTCGCCGAGACTTGCGGCAGAGGCAACGATTCTGTTGTTGTAGATATCAAAGTATTTGTAAAGACAGTTTTTGCTGCTTACGGCAATCCCCTCCGAATCGTCGCTGCTTTCGGGATCCTTTACATAGATTCCGGAGGTACTGTCGATAGAAAGAGCATAAACAAGCCTGCCCGAAAACGGGACAACGCAGGTCACTCTTGCGTTGGTGTTTCGTAACCTTGCCTCGGTGTCAATATTTTGCGACATTCCGGTAAACTGCGCACCGGAGCCTGTGGTTTTCCACTCGTTTCTTTCGCAGCTGTCGCGGAGCAGTGTCATGTATCTGTCAAACATTCCGCTGCGGATCTCGGATGTGTCCTTCCCGTCAAAACGGAACATCTTCCCACCCGAAATATAGATGACATCGCCTTTCATTTTAAGTTACCTCGTCTTATCGTCAAAGTTTTTTCTGAAGAAATACTTTTTAAAGCTTCTTTTCTGACCTAAATAATATCTTTCGATCTTCAGCCTGCGTTTTATCGAATTGTCCTTTTTGTATCTTAATGTGTGTAAAAGCCCGTTTTCCTTAATCAGCCTGTCTGCCTTGTCCTTAAGCTCCTTTTCGTCAACATGTTGCCTGATTACCGATCCCGGCACCGATGCCCAGATCGCCTCCTTTTCACCCTTTTCAAGCGAAAACGGTTTGCCGTATATGACATCGTCGACAAGATATTCCATTGCGTTGTGCCCTGCCGAATACATGAAAAAGCTGGAGCGGCCGAGCCTCGGATTAAGCTCGAACATCATGTACCTGCCGGTTCTTCTGTCGTATTTGACGTCAAGATTCGAAAATCCGACATATCCGATCCGGTTCAGAAAGGAAATGACCTTGCTGTATAAGGCTTCGTCCTTTTCGGTAATGATCGCGGCATAATTTCCTATCAAGTTCGGCGCATATTCTTCAAGAAGCACATGGCCGATGCAGGAAAACCTCACCTTTCCGCTCATGTCGGAATAGCTGTTTACCACCCTCATTGCGGTGTCGTCTCCCGGGATGAATTCCTGAATTATAAGAAGCCCCTTGTAGTCGGTCTTGTTCATTTCGTTTATGCAGGAAAGATATTCCTCCCTGCTTTTAAAGAAATATGCCTTTTTCTTTCCCTCAAAGGAGCAGTGAAGATAGTCTGTCGAATTGCTGTTTTCCGGCTTTATGACTATCGGAAAATCAAAGCCGAGGCTGTCGATTACCGATACCCTGTCATCAGGCTTTACGATTACCGTTTTCGGAAAGTCAAGACCGCATTCTCTGCAGAGGTCGTAGAAGCTGTCCTTTGTGTCGACCCTGTCAAAAAGCGACTTTGAAATAAACCTGTTTGCAATCATTCCGTCATAGAAGTCATATGTGCTAACCGTAAGCTCCGCATAATAGTCGGAGCAGGGAATGACAATCAGCTTTTTGTAGCGGTCCTTTAGGGATAAAAGAGTCTTTTTGAGTTCGGTTTTGAATATGTCGGCAGAGTCGAAATTGTCGATGTGTTTTATTTCAAGTATTTTGCTGTAACAGGTCGGAACAAGTGTCCTTGTGCAGAGCAGCAGCGGTTTTATTCCGTATTTTTCATAAAACAGTCTTGCCGTGCCGTAGGCGTTCTCGTCGCTTCCGAGCACGATGGGGAAAAAGTCGTTGTTTTCCATATAATTATGCTTCCTTTACAAAAAACTGCTCATACCAAAGTAAAAACGAATAGATCGTGTAGATCTTTCTTGCATTGTTTGTCTGACCGTTAAAATGGTCGTCAAGGAGCTTTAAAATCCTGTCGGTGTTGAAGAATTCCTTTGCATAGTCACTTAAAAAGACCTCTCTTACCTTCAGGTAATATTTTTCCTCGGTCAGCCATACACGAAACGGTACCAGAAATCCGAGCTTTTTGCGCTCCGCCCATTCGATCGGAATGTGCGAAAGAGCCGCTTTTCTGAATGCGAGCTTTGTGTGCCTGCCTTTTACCTGCTTGTCCTCTGTCAGTGTTCTTGCAGTCTCAAAAACGAATCTGTCAAGATACGGAACGCGAAGCTCAAGAGAGTGCGCCATTGTCATTTTGTCCGCTTTTAACAGTATGTCGTTAGGCAGCCACAGATGCATGTCAAGATACATCTTCTTGTGCAGGTCGGATTCGTTTTTCACCCTGTCGTAATACGGCTTTGTAACATCCATATACGAAATATCGGATTTGTATTTGTCTGTTAAAATATCGTTTGCCTCGCCGTCTCCCATGATAAACGCCTGACCGATATATGTCTGCTCTACGGTCTTTGCGTTTTCAAAAAAGAACCTGCGCAGCTTTGGCGATGGAAGGATCTTTGCGGCTTTTGCAAGAGATTTTCTCAGCCCTAAGGGAAGCTTTTTGTATGCCTTTGATGCATTTCCCTCGATGTACCAGTCGTATCCGCCGAAAAGCTCGTCGGCTCCTTCTCCGGAGAGGACAACCTTTACATCCTCCGAGGCAAGGCGCGACAGATAGTAAAGCGGAACGGCGGAAAGATTTGCGTGCGGCTCGTCCGAGTGATACTGTACCATCGGCAGAGCATCGAAAAATTCGTCGGCAGAAATTTCCTTCTTTTTGTTTTTAATATTAAGCGATCTGCAAAGCTCCTTTGCAAAATCGGTTTCGTCAAAGCCGTCTGTCTCAAAGCCGACAGAGTATGTCTTGTCGGGGCGCGCAACAGAAGCGGTGTAGCTCGAATCGACACCGCCCGAAAGGAAGGAGCCGACCTCGACATCGCTGATCTTGTGATATTCAATCGAGCTTTTTACCGTTTCGTCAATCAGTTTTACCGTTTCGTCAAGGCTTCTTTTTTCCGGCGCAAAGGAAAATTCGTAATACTTCACCTTTTTCATTTCGCCGCTTTTGTCATATGTGAAATATGTTCCCGGCGAGAGCTTGAAAACATCCTTGAAGATTGTCTGTTCAAGCGGCGAGTACTGGAATTTGAGATAAAGCGAGAGAATTTCAGGCTCGATTTCCTTCTTGAATGCCGGATGCTTTAAAAAGCCCTTTATTTCCGAGCCGAAAAAGAAGGTACCGCCCTGAATTCCGTAGTAGAACGGCTTGATTCCGAAATGATCCCTTGCTCCGTAGATGCTTTTGCTTTCTTTGTCGTAGATTACAAAGGCAAACATTCCGCGAAGCATCGACGCAGCCTTTTCGCCGTATTGCATGTAGGTGTGCAGAATCACCTCGGTGTCCGAGTCTGTGTGAAACTCATGCCCGAAATCCGAAATGAGGCTGTTTTTCAGTTCTCTGTAGTTGTATATTTCTCCGTTGAAAACAATTGCATATCTTCCGTCCGGCGAGAAAATCGGCTGATCGCCGCCCTTAAGGTCGATAATACTCAGCCTTCTGAAGCCGAGCGCAGCATAATCGTCGGTAAAGCTGCCCTTGCTGTCCGGACCTCTGTGTGCAATTGTTTCGCTCATACAGTCGATTGCCGCGTCGCGGTCATAATCTCCCGAGCCGCAAAATCCGATGAATCCGCACATACGGAATTCCTCCCGATAAATATAAAGATTAAGTCAAAGTGTTATTAAGGCAAAAAGGAACCGAATGCTCTTAGCCGCCCTGTTTTTTTGCCTTTTAATCGGCTGTGATAACCGTTCCGCGCGCTCTCGGCATGATAAGCTGAAATAGCAGACAGTTCTTTTGGCTTTTGTCAATAACCGAAACCGCCGTAACGCCGGAATCGATACATTCTTCGGCTTTTTTAAGCAGCCTTTCTGTTTCTTCTTTGAAAAGTCCTGTGCCGATAAGCTCTTTCAGCCTGTCCTTTTTGATGCTTCTGATAACCGTTTTGCTGTTTTCCTCGTCGATGCGGATTCCGCCCCGATCGCAGGGCAGAATCAGCCGATCTGCCTTTTCCTTCTTTGCGGTGTCAAAGGCGGCATCCTCCCTGCAGAATATCAGCTTTATGCCGTGTGCTTTAAGAAGCTCCGCTTCGCCCTCATCGAGTTTTCCTGCAATGACAAATGTTTGTCCGAAATATCTGTCAAGACGCGGCAAAAGAGCTTGTATGTCGATTTTTGAGTCGTATTCGTCAAGATATTTTTTTGTATATTCCACATCCGAAGGGCAGTCGATATACTCCGTTCCCCTCTTCTGCCTTGTTTCGTCGCCCTTTCCGGTAATCAGAATGACGCTGTTTTCGCCGTATTTTGTAATTGCGGTCCGTATCGCCTCGCCCCTGTCCTCGATTATGTCATACGGACAGCCCATAGCGTCCACAAAGGAGGCGATCTGCTCGCTTATATCGGTAAACGGCTCCTCTCCGGAGTCCTCCTCGGTGATGATGACATGGCTTGAATATTTTCCCGCAAGCCTTCCTAAATCCTCCCTGCGGTTGAATGCCTTTTTTCCCGGACAGCCGAATACGAGCAGAATATTCCTTTTGGGATATTCCTTCTTCACGGACGAGAGCAGTGCTTCAAAGCTCATCTTGTTGTGGGCATAGTCGACTATGCAGATTGTTCTTTCGTCAATGCTGGAGTATACCTCCATGCGCCCACTTGATCTTGCCCTTAAAAGACCGGAATAGACGTATTTGTAGGGGATTTTAAGCGCCTCGCAGACGGCAATTGCCGCAAGGGCATTTTCGACATTGAACAGTCCCGGTATGGTTATCCTGTATTTTCTTTCGTGTCCGAAGGCGGATACATCAAAGACGATTTCGTCTCCGTCCTTTTTAATATTCTTTGCAAAAACATCGGCGCCCTTTTTTGTTCCGAAGGTGATGACATCGCATCTTGCCTTTGCATACTCAAGAACCTCGTCGGATCTTTCGGAATCGAGATTGACGCAGCCGACTTTGCACTGATCGAACAGCTTTAGCTTTGACCTGAAATAATCCTCAAAATTCGGATGCTCAACCGAGCTTATGTGGTCGTAGCCGATGTTCAAAAACACCCCGACATCGTAGGAAACTCCGACCACCCTGCCGTATTTGAGCGCCTGCGAGGTTACCTCCATTGTAAGATACTCGATTCCGCAGCTTACCGCGTTTCCGCAGTGCATCTGGACATCAAGCGGTTCTGGAGTAGTCATGTGCGCTTCTTTTCTTATAACTCCGTCGTAAACGTCGATAGACGAAATGATCGCGGATTCCTTTTTTTTCTCGGCTCTTTCAAGATCGTCAAAAATCGGCTTTAAAAAATATGCCGTCGTGGTTTTTCCCTTTGTTCCGGTAATTCCGATCATCTTCAGCTTTGACGACGGATTATTGTAGTGGAAGCATCCGACAAGAGCCATTGCTTTTCTTACGTCCGATACGATCAGGCGCGGAATGTCGGTTCTGTATTCTTTTTCGGAAATGTATGCGGCAGCACCCGATAAAAGCGCATCGTCAAGATATTCCTTTTTAAAATGGGCACCCTTGCAGAAGAATATTGCCGGCTCTCCGGAAAGCTCGCGCGTGTCACAGGTGACCTGCTCTATTTTGATATCCTTTTCCGGAATTTTGTAAAAAACAAGAAGATTTTCCTTGTCTAAAAGCTCCTTATATTCAGAAAGAAGGTGTGTATATCTGCCCATTGTTTCATCTCCGATGTTATTTAAAACATAATCCTATTCATTTTACCATACAGCCGCCGGATTTTCAATACTTTTCAGCCTTTTTACGGCATAAGACGAAAAAACTCCGGCAGATTTCTCTGCCGGAGCCTTGTAATGCTGAAATTTTTTACTGTATATGCTTAAAGATGCTTTTCGATGATTTCGTTCAGCTTATCCATCTTTTGCTCCATGTCATAAACAAGCTTGAGCTGGGTGCGAGCGCGGTCAAGATTGTGATTTTCGCGGTGGATTGCAAAGTAGGTGTCGCCGTTGAGGTGATCGGCAAGGAATCTCATGCCGGTTTCGATTGTCATCATGTATGCGCCCATCGGCAGATCTCTGATTTCCTCTTCCGTAAGCGCGCCGGCGCCTACACCGTCAATAAAGCCCTCAAGGTATGCCTCAAAGAGATCGAGACGAAGATATACCTTTGAAACATCCGGTTCGTCCTCAAGTGCGCTCGAAGCGCCGAAGCGGATGCTGTCGCCGAAGTCGTAAAGCGACGAGCCCGGCATGATTGTGTCAAGGTCGACAACGCAGATTGCCTTTTTTGTGTTGGTGTCGATTAGGACGTTGTTGAGCTTTGTGTCGTTGTGCGTTACACGGAGAGGTATTCTTCCGTCTGCAATTCTGTCTGTAATAAAGCTGTACTTTTCAGCTCTGTCGGTGATGAATTTGATTTCTTCCTTTACCGAAGCGGCTCTTCCTGCCTTGTCCTCCTCTACGGCGCGCAGGAAATCCGCATATCTGCTGACCGTGTTGTGGAAGTTCGGAATGGTTTCGTAAAGAGTGCTTGCAGGGAAGTCGGAAAGCTGACGCTGGAATTTTCCGAAGGCATAGCCTGCGGTTTTAAACTGCTCCGGGCTTTCGATTATGTTGTAGGTGATTGCGTCCCCGATATAGGGGTACATGCGCCAATACTCGCCTTCCGAGTCGATGTAGTACGGCTTTCCGTCTGTTTTGGTTCTGAGCATACGAAGAGTTTCCCTGTCGGGGTTTCCTCCCTCTGCCTCGATCTTCTTTCTTAAAAACTCCGTGACGTTTACGATGTTTTCCATTACAAGATCCGGACGCTTAAAGACCGACTTGTTGATGCGCTGTATTGTATATACTCTTTTTTCGCCTTTCTCATCTGTTGTGGTAACAAAAAATGAGTTGTTTATATGTCCTGCGCTGCAAAGCTCGATATCTGTGACGGATCCGGAAATTTCAAAGTTGACGGCAAGCTCCTTTGCTTTGTTCATTACAGACTGGTACATGGTGCACCTCCGTTGTTTTTTTTATAGATTATATGTAGGTTTCTTTTAAATTGCGCCGCTGCGCATCAGGTTATTACATTCTAGCAGAAGAGACATAAAAAGTCAACCCTGTTTTTTCGGCTGAAACAGGCATTCTCAAATTCGTTTTTCGGTGCCTTAATCAATTTTATTTGCCTAATTGTGCCTGCAAAGGTTGACAAAGATGATAAAAAATGACATAATGTACTATAATATATCTGTTTTATACATGATATGTGTATATTTGAGAAATGTCAAAAAACGGAGGAAGCAGATGAATTCGGAATTTGAGCCTCAGAGCATTCCGACAGCTCCGCTGATACAGTGCCGCGGACTTACAAAGGTATACCCGGGAGGGGTTGCCGCACTGAATAACCTGAGCGTTGAAATCTACAGAGGACGCACGGTGGGGCTGCTCGGTCCTAACGGAAGCGGAAAGACCACCTTTTTAAAGATGGCGGCAGGCTTGCTTACGCCGACATCCGGAGAAATCCTTATAAACGGGATGCAGCCATGTGTTGAGACGAAAAAGATCGTTTCGTATCTGCCGGATAAAAGCTATCTCAACAACTGGATGACCGTCGAGAATATCGTTTCGTATTTTTCGGACTTCTATGACAATTTCAGTGCCGAGAAGGCGTATGAAATGTTAAGCAGACTCGGAATCGGTCCGAAGCAGAAGCTTAAAACCATGTCGAAGGGAACAAAGGAAAAGGTTCAGCTTATCCTTGTAATGAGCAGGGATGCTGATGTGTACCTCCTCGACGAGCCGATCGGCGGAGTGGATCCTGCGGCAAGAGATTATATTCTTGACACAATCATGACCGCAAGAAGACCGGATTCGGTTCTTATGATATCGACGCACCTTATATATGACATAGAGAGAATCCTCGACGATGTAATGTTCATTTCGGGAGGGCAGGTGTTCCTTGCCGGAGAGGCAAACGCACTGCGTAATCACTACGGAGCATCTATCGACGAGATTTTCAGAAAGGAGTTCAGATGCTGAAAAAGCTTTTCAAATATGAATTTTCATATATGTCAAGAACGGTGCCGTTCGGATATCTTATTCTGATAGCCTTTGCTATAGTTAACAGAGGACTGCAGAGCCTTGCCGACAGTAACGATATGTTCTTGCTTGCAGAGTCTCTTTCGGTTCTCACACTGATGCTGATTACCTATGCGGTTTTGCTTTTGCCGACGATAATGCTCATTGTACGGTTCTATAAGAGTGTTGTCGGGGATGAGGGCTATCTTTCCTTTACTCTGCCGGTCAGTGCGTCTCAGCTTCTTGTATCAAAGCTGCTTAATGCGTTCGTCTGGACGTTTTTCAGCTGTGTAGCAATAGCTTTAGAGGTGCTTATCTCCAGTGTCGGATTTGTTGATTACGCAGAAGCGTTTCGGCAGATTTTCGGAGCTTTAGGTCAGCTTGAGGCGGCAGATCCGCTTCTGTTCTGGATCATTGCAGTCGAGCTTTTCCTGCTTGTCATAGTCGTGCCGATAGCAAACTTCTGCCAGATATATGCGTCGATGTCGATAGGCCAGCTTGCAAAAAAGCACAAGATTTTAGGCTCTATAGGCGCATATATCGGAATAAATGTCGTGGAGTCGGTTATTACATCGATTATTACGGGAGCTATTACCATGTCTGTCAGCGTAAATGCCGAACTGGAGTACGCTTTCGATTATTTTTCGGTCATGGCGCTTGTCGGGATTTTCGTCCTGTTTTACGCGGCAGTCGGAACAGCACTCTTTCTTACCTCAAGATATATTCTCAGCAAAAAGCTGAATCTTGAATAAACAGACGTCCTGAAAATCGGACACATCAAAACAGAAATAGGAAAAAAATCATCATGTGGATAATATCAATTTTAGCAATGCTCTGCTGGAGCGGATCGGATCTGTTCAGCAAGATCGGTACAAAGCAGAACGATAAGCTCAGCCATTATAAGATGGGAATTGCCGTAGGTCTTGTTATGGGACTTCACGCTCTTTACTCGATCATCTTCGGCGGAGTGGCAATTACGTTTAACGACATAATAACATACCTGCCGGCGTCGGCACTCTATATCTCCTCGATGCTGATAGGCTATATCGGGCTTCGCTATATAGAGCTTTCGGTGTCCTCTCCGATCTGCAACAGCTCGGGAGCAATCGCGCTGATACTCAGTATTATATATTTCGGAGTAAAATGGGTTGACAACGACGAGCTTGACGGAATATTCCTCAATGCGCCGATCATAATCGGAGCAGCACTGATAATCATCGGAATAATCGCGCTCGGATTTGTCGATTATTTCGAAGATGAGGAATCGAAGCTGCTGCGCAGACAGGAGTCCAACCGTAAGTATACAAAGAGCATTCTCGCAATCGCCCTTCCTGTTGTATACTGCCTTCTCGATGCTGCAGGAACCTTCATCGACACTCTCATTGCAGACGGATACACCGCAAGGCTTGTAGAGGGCGGAATGGAGGCGGAGGCTGCCGACCTTCTTTGCTCTGATGTGCTCAATACCGCATATGAGCTTACATGGCTTTTGATGGCGGTAATCTTTGCCGTTTATGTTTTTGTAATCAAGCGCGATAAGGTTGACCTGAAATATGACGGAACAAAAACCGTCGGTGCGCTCTGCGAGACGGTCGGGCAGATGTTTTATATGCTGGTTGTTGTCTCGGAATATAAGGTCGGACTTGTCATCATTTCGTCATACTGCGCGGTATCGATGCTCTGGAGCCGCATATTCCTTAAGGAAAAGCTGACAAAGAAGCACTATATAGCAATCGCTCTTGCGTTTATCGGAATAGTGATTTTAGGTATATACGATATATAAGTCAGGCTACCCTAAGCCCGACTGTACCGGACTGTAAAAGTAAAAATCAGACCCTGCGTGACCGAAAAAACGGAGCAGGGTCTGGTTTTTTATTTTTTCTTCTGTGTCGGAGCATTGTTTAGCATGTTTTCGATGAAAATACCGTATCCCTTGGTCGGATCACTTACAAGAACATGGGTAATGGCTCCCGCAAGCTTGCCGTTTTGAAGAATCGGGCTTCCGCTCATTCCCTGAACAATTCCGCCGGTTCTTTCGATGAGCTTCGGGTCGGCCACCTTTACAACAAAGCATTTGTTGCCGTCCTCCGAAGTGTTTATCTGCGAGATTTCGACCTCGTATTTCTGAACGCCGTCGTCGCCTAAGGTGCAGAGAATTTCTGCCTTTCCTTCCTTCAGCTTGTCTTTTTTGATTATTTCCACCGGCTTGCCTGCCTCGCTCGGGGTTCCGGAGAGCACTCCGAAGATTCCGCAATCTGTGTTTGCGGACAGCAGCCCTAACCTGTCAGAGCCGAAAAACCCCTTGATCTGCCCGGGAAGACCGGATTTTCCCTTGATAACACCGCTTACGGTCACATCGAAAATCACGCCCTTGCGGAATTCAACGACGCTTCCGGTCTCCTGGTCGCATATTCCGTGACCGAGCCCACCGAAATCGTTTCCCTCCGGCGTAATATAGGTCACTGTGCCGATTCCGGAGGTGTTGTCCTTTACCCACACTCCGATACGGTAATTTCCGTCTGTGTCCTGTGCCGGGAACACCGAAAGATTAAAGTCCTTTCCGTCTCTTCGAACAGAAACCGAGATTCCCTCGCCCTTGCACGCCTCAACTCTTTTTGTGACATCCTCCGAGGTTGAAACATCTCTTCCGTTGATTCTGGTAATCAGATCTCCGGATTTTATTCCGGCATCCGACGCGGGGCAAACGGTTTTTCCGTCTGCTTTAAATTCCGCCATTCCGACCACAGTCACTCCGTCCTGAGTAAGCCTTACCCCGACAGGCATTCCTCCGGGGCAGAGAAGAAGCTTTTTTTCATCTCTGCCGGTTGCCATGATTTCGACATCCGGATCTGCCGCCGAAACCGTAAGGGTAAGAAGAAAGGAAAGAGCAAGCAGCATCGGAAGCAATTTTTTGAACTTCATATTTATACAACCGTTTCCTTTGATCGAATTTTTAGTAATCTGCGCATCCTTGCGCAAGATTAATTTGGGAAGAAAACGCTTTTTTTATGTCTAACAATATTTGTTCTGCTGCAAAAAAAATCCTTAGGCTGAGGATATCCGAACTTTTGTCGGTATTCGCACACGGAATTTCGCGCGCGAAATTCCGTGCAGGATTTCCGCCCTAACTTCCACAAAAGCCTTGCAAATACGTACAGTATTCACTGCGGCTTTTCTGTCGTTATGACAAAAATCCGCGCGTGAAAACTGCATGCACTTGCCACAGAGAGATTTTCGAGGGATTTTTTCTCTTTGAAGGCAACAGCGAGCAAGCTCGCTGCGGCTGGGCGAACTCACCCTATGGTGAGTTTGCGCCCTGCCAAGCCGAAAAGAGGGAAAATAACCGTAAATTGCCTGTGGCAAGCGATAAAAGTTCGGATATCCTCAGCCTAAAGTCGCCGCAGGCTAAAAAAGCGAGTTTTAAAAAAATCAGGGAAAATATGTAAGCAAATTTGCGGATATAAAGAAAATGTATCTTCAAATAATTATAAAAGTGTGGTATACTAATACTATGTGAGACTTGCAATATTTGAATTGAAACAAATTGAAAAAAAAACGAAAAGAGGAAAAGTAAGTGCTTTACTGTTCAAAATGCATGCAGATATGCAGCGGCGATGCCTGTGACGGGTGCGGACGGCGTGCCTCAAAGCTGAAGGAGGCGCAACCGCATGATCCGGTTCTCCTTTGTGAAACGGATTTTCTTTCTGCCGGAGTTGTTTCTTCGGCGCTTGAGGATGCAGGAATACCTTTTTTCAAAAGAACCGACGGAGGGGCTGCCGTCAGCGTTATTGTCGGAAACGCCTATGAATCCGACCGCATTTATGTGCCCTTTAACGCATACTATGAAGCAAAAAACATAGCCGACGGCATTCTTGACGAGATCAACGAAAGAGATTTTGAAAACGACATAGGCGACGATTGGAAGATATCGGAAAACGGCGGCGCGTATGACGGGTCGGACGATGATTATGATGAAAATGATGATTATGAGGAAGACCGGGACGATTCCGACGAATCGTAAGACGAAGGTTAAAAGCGGTTTTTGACAGCCGAAGCAAATCGGCATTTTATAAAAAAATATCAACGGAGGAAGCTTTTATGGAATATGTAATCAGCGGATATAAGCCGGAGGGGCTTTTCAGATTTTTTGAGGAGATCAGTGCAATCCCGAGAGGCTCGGGAAACGAAAAGGGAATTGCAGATTATCTTGAAAGGTTTGCAAACGACAGAAAGCTTGAGTGCTACCGTGACGAAAATAACAGCGTTCTTATAAAAAAGCCGGCAACACCCGGATATGAGAAAAAGGATACGGTAATGCTTCAGGGCCATACCGACATGGTCTGCGAAAAGAATTCCGACTGCAGCCACGATTTTGAAAAAGAGGGGCTTGAGCTCTATGTCGAAAACGGCAGACTGAGGGCAAGAGGAACGACGCTGGGCGCAGACGACGGAGTTGCCGTTGCGGCAATGCTGTATGCGCTTGATGCTGATATAGAGCATCCGAATCTGGAATGCCTTTTCACTGTCGGAGAGGAAATCGGACTTATCGGCGCATGCGGATTTGATTATTCAAAGGCGAGCGCGAAGAGGCTTATCAACCTTGACGGAGAATGCGAGGGAATGGCAATTGCCGGATGCGCAGGAGGTGTCGAAATCGAGTTTACGATGAAGCCGGAAAGACTTTCGGTTCCGGATATCGCAAGACCGATCGAAATAAAAATATCCGGTCTTACCGGCGGACATTCCGGAGAGGATATTATAAGAGAAAGAGGAAACTCAATAAAGCTGATGTGGAGGGTTCTTGCAAGAATATATGCAGATACTCCGTTTAACCTCCTTTTAATAAACGGCGGAAACAGATCGAACGCAATTCCGAGAGAGAGCGAGGCGGTTATTCTTACAACCGAGCCGGAAAAGGCGCTTGCGATCGCATCCGACATGGAAAAAACAGTAAGATCCGAGCTTCCGACCGAGGACAGGGACTTTAAAATTACAAAGGGAAAGGCAAAAAATCCGCCGTGCAGAATGCTTTCGTTTGCTGACACAAGCAGGCTGCTTGATCTGATCGGTCAGGTGCATTCCGGAGTTATATCCCGAATTCCCACAATGCCGGAGATGGTGCAGAGCTCAAACAGCATCGGAATACTGAAAGACGACGGCGAAAAAATCGTAATGAACAGCCACGGCAGGTCATCTGTTGACAGCGACATGGACGATCTTGAGCTTGTATGCAGGAGCATTGCAAGAAGGCTCGGAATCGATATCGAGATCCTTTCGCGCTATTCCGGCTGGCAGCCGGTTTACGGATCTCAGCTTCAAAGCGACTTTCTTAAGGCTGCAGGTGAGGTTTATGAGGGAACCGATGTAAAGCCGGAGATCATTTCGATTCATGCAGGACTTGAGTGCGGAATTATTGTTCCCGCAATGGGCGGAATCGATGCAATCTCGATCGGACCGGATGCAAGCGATATCCATACGCCGAGCGAGAGCCTCGGACTTGAGTCCACCGAAAAATTCTGGAGCATTATCGAAAAGCTGCTTAAAATGTGATAAATTCGGTTAAAATCCGAATTTTAAATCCGAAAAGTAATAGAATCTGAAAAGGTAGCAGAATATGAAAATATTGAATTTCGGATCGATGAATATCGATCATGTATATAACGTAAATACCTTTCTTGTGGCAAAAGAGACGGCAGCTGCACTCGGATATTCGAAAAATTCCGGTGGGAAGGGGCTCAATCAGTCGATTGCGCTTGCAAGGTGCGGAGGAGAGATCTATCATGCCGGAAAAATCGGCGCGGACGGACAGTTTTTAAAGGAGCTGCTCGAGGCTGACAGAGTCGATACGCGCTTTATCGAGCAGGATGACGGGCCGACCGGGCACGCGATTATTCAGGTCGATAAAAACGGCGAAAACTGTATATTAATTCATGGCGGAGCAAACCGTGAAATTACATCCGAGCAGATAGACAGGACGCTTTCGTACTTTGGTAAGAATGATATTCTCCTTCTGCAAAACGAAATCGCAATGATACCGTATATCATCGAAAAAGCAAGCGAAAAGGGAATGAAGATCGTGCTCAACCCGTCGCCGATTACAGACGAGCTGCGCTCGTATCCGCTTGATAAGGTGTCGATGTTTATTCTTAACGAAATCGAGGGCGCGGCAATCGGAGGAGACGGTGAGCCGGACGACGTAATACGCAGTATTCTCGAAAAATATCCCGAAAGCGAGGTCGTGCTTACGCTCGGCAGCGAAGGCTCGGTATACGGCAAAAAGGATCTGCGAATAAGACAGAGGGCGTACAGGGCAAAGGCGGTCGATACCACAGCTGCCGGAGACACCTTTACAGGCTATCTTTTAAGCTCTCTTGCAGCCGGACTCGATATCGCATCGGCTCTGGATCTTGCATCGAGAGCGTCTGCAATTGCAGTGACCGTGCTCGGCGCCGCAAGGTCGATTCCGTGCCTTGAAACGGTTAAAAATACAAAATTTGACGATTAAATATTCAAATGTCAAGAAAAAGCAAAGAAAGGATTCTTTCGCATCTGCGTAGGATATTACTTATAAAATGGAATTCCAAAAGATAATCGATATGATCGTGTCCTGGGCAACAGGAACCGGAATCAAGCTGCTTATTTCGGTTGTGATTCTGATCGTGTCGTTCAAGCTGATCAATTATTTTGACAAAAAGCTGTCGCAGTATCTGAGCAAAAAGGAGATAGTAAAAACCGCGATCAAGCCGATCAGATATATTTCAAGAACGGTTTTAAAGGGCATAATTTTAATGCTTTTGCTTGAATATCTCGGCATAAGCACCGCAAGCATAGCAGCGCTTATGGCATCGCTCGGAGTCGGAATCGGTCTTGCCGTGCAGGGGACGGTTGCCAATATTGCAGGCGGTGTAATGCTGATTATTACAAGACCGTTTAGGACCGACGACTGGATCGAGGTCGGCGATGTTTCCGGGTCTGTCGAGACTATACATCTGACCTATACCTATATAAAAACAATAGATACAAAGATAGTTGCAATTCCGAACGGTACGCTTGCAAACAGCCGGATTGTAAACTACACCGCAATGCCGGAAAGACAGTACGATCTTCTTTTTTCGATATCCTATTCCTCGGATTACCGCAGGGCGGAGAAGATTATTACCGAAATATTTGAAAGCAACGAAAAGATACTTAAGGACCGCCCGATGCTTGTCCGCATGAAATCCCACGGCGCAAGTGCAATCGAAATTGTTGCAAGAGCGTGGGTCAAAACCGGGGATTACTGGGACGAGTACTGGAACATCATGGAAAGGGTCAAGGATCGCTTTGACGAGGAGGGAATCGAGATTCCGTTCAACCAGCTCGATGTCCATCTTGACGGGGGCTTGGAAAAGGATCAAAACGGCTGATTTTTATCTGTCCGAAATCCTTTTAAAATATATAATCGGTCAGTCAGTTATTTTTTCTGCCCGACAGACGGTTATATGACGGTTATATACAGCATATATATAATAAATGTAGAAAAAAGCAGAAAAACGTCAAAAAATCTCCGCTGTTTTACTTAAAAAGCAGCGGAGATTTTTCTCTTTTCATGCATTGATTCATGCTTTGATTTTACAGTCCGGGCTTCCCTTGCAGGAATCGCTGATGCATTCGAATCTTTCACCGACTCCCTCATAATGCCGCAGCATTACGACATTCTTTTTCTGAACCGGACAAAAGCGCTGAATCGCCTCCTTGTGAGATGCCGTATCGGACTTTGTGTCAGCTTCCGGTGCCTCGCTGCGGTATTCTTTAAAATCCGAATTTTTGTCTTTTTCTGTCATGTGAGATTACCTCGCAAAAAATCATATTCTAAGCAGTGATTTATACAAATATTATGCACAAAATCGTCAAAAATATGCCGTTTTTTGGCCTGTACACGCAAAAAATATCAATTATTTTCAAAAAAAACTTGCAAAATGAAAAAATGTGTGCTATACTGCCACGGAAATTATCAAATAATCCCTTTTTTGAGCAATAAAACCTCAAAAAAGCCTGCTTGATGCTTAAAAAAAGAAATAAACGACTGAAAAATTGATAATTTTTTTGTATTTTTTACGTTCGGTATTTCCGAAAAATCATTTAAAATGAATTGTTCAAAGGAGAACCGAAAAAACAGCCTTCGGATGCTTATTGTCATTTTTTTCTGGGTACAATCATAGAATAAACGAAAGGGTTATCGTTTGGTATCCTGAAGGCGCAAATTACGATAGAAAGGATTGGTAAAATCTATGAGATCGAATTACAACCGAAAACCGGATGCATTAAGAGAAAACAGCAGAGTATATTTTATCATTGCTCTTGCCGTACTCGTCTCTGTTATGTGCGTAGCGGTTGTATCGGCAGCACAGATCGAGGATACACCGGCGGCGGTCACCGGCGGAGAAATCCCCGGATTTGAAGTCTATGACGGCGAGCTGCTTGCCGAAACCGTATCCGGAGTATTCAGAAATTCTGCGGGAATTGCAGACCCCTACGAAACCCAAGCCTCTGAAACCGAAACAGACGATACAGAATCGGATGCTACAGAAACCGAAGAAACAAAGAAGGAGGAAACCGAGGCTGCAGAGCCGACATACAAGGAGCTTTTTGATTATGAAAAGCCGTTTGCCGCCGAATTTGCAAAGTATAACGCAGATGCGGACGGATTTGTATATCTCGACATTATACCTCTTGCAAAAAACGAGCAGAAGTATATTTACTTCATAAGCCGGAAATACGGCGTAAAGTATTCACTTGTGCTTGCCGTAATCGAGCATGAAAGCGGCTTTATTCCAAACGCCGTATCAAGGAGCGGAAATGACCACGGTCTGATGCAGATCAACGTAAGAAATGTCGACTATTTTGAAAGGAATCTCGGGGTGGACAATCTTGATAACCCCTATCAGAATATTCAGGCAGGAGCATGGCTGCTCGGCAATCTCGTCGCAAAATACGGAGATTATTCAAAGGTACTTATGTCATATAACTGCGGAGAGGGCGGAGCAAACAAGCTTTGGGAGTCCGGAATTCTTTCGACCTCCTATTCCGAGGAGGTATCAGCCGGCGCAGCTGCCTTTGAGGCAATGCTCAGGTAAGAAGCAGGATAAGCAATCGATAAACAGTTAGCAAACAAAAACGACCGCCTGTCAGGCGGTCGTTTTTGTTTGCCGCTTTTTTGTACGGTGCGGCGGATAAAACGGCGGATTTAAAAACCGGATGAGAACGGGCGGAAAATGAGCAGAAGCTCCGGCAGAGAATGGGTTGAGATCCGGCAGATAATGCGGAGGTGCGCAGAGAGTAATTGGAGAACTAACGGAACGGGAAAAAGGGCGGAAAACGAAAAAGGATACCTTTCGGTATCCCTTAAGACCGTGTAATATAAACTTACGCGCCCATTTTGTTGAGCCTAAGTGTGAACT
>CAKSER010000017.1 GCA_934447715.1 uncultured Eubacteriales bacterium
GAGCAAGCAGAGGTATCACTTGCTACTGTACATGCGCCCCATGCGTCATACCCTGACACAGTAATATAGGCGCATCGCCGCTTATAATCTTTCTTAGATATTCTAACACTTTAGATAGCATATTTATGTCGAATTTTGTCGGTTAATTATTTTTTTAGTTACTTTTTTATTAAAATGTATTTATTGTGCAAAACAAAGCAGCATTTTTCGCAGTTGCGTATACGATAGTGCGTGTACGCAGCCGCGTAAACGTCTGTGCGTATTCTCATGTGCGTAGACGCAGTTGAGTAGACG
This sequence comes from uncultured Eubacteriales bacterium, assembly GCA_934447715.1. Classification (GTDB taxonomy): domain Bacteria; phylum Bacillota; class Clostridia; order Oscillospirales; family CAG-272; genus HGM12657. The sequence goes on from CAKSER010000017.1 coordinate 295, forward strand.
TCTATGCGTATACGATGATGCGTGTACGCATCTGCACAGACGCGTATGCGTAAACGTTTGTGCGTATACGCACACAAGTAGACGACCGCGAGTATACGCAAGTGCGTAATTTCCCCTCTTTCATTAAACGCACAAATTCCGCACTTCAAACGAAGTGCGGAATTTGTTATGAAACAGACTTCTTATAAATCAGTCACATTAAATATGACTGAATATTTATTTGTCGGCCAGTCCGGATACAGCCCCGGAGTGTAAAGCTGCTCGTCATCTATTCTTGCAATGATCTGATCTCCGTTTTTTTCAAAATACATGCAAATAAGCGGAGATGAGGTGCCGGAAATCAAATTATTTATCTTTCCGTTTTCAATCGACAGCATGTAATAGTTGCTATTGCCGATCTCAAAGGCGTGTATATAGTTTTTGATGCCGTCAATTGATATCTCTCCTTTAAGATAGCAGTCGATATCACTGTACATATAAAGATAAAAGTCCATATCCTGTGCGGTTAAGCGTGCGGTTCTTTCTTTTGCTATTTCTCCGGCCTTTTCAAATGTAAGTGTATCCGGAATCGAGACATTTTCATCAAGATCATAATTATTTACCGTACACACAATGGTCTTTGAATCCTTATCAAAAATATACTCGGTATAAATTTTCCCACCCGAAATGCGTTCGCAGTGAAGTGCTTCATCCGACTTTTCAGAAGTTGAGACCTCGGTCGAAGTAACCAAATCAAAATCCAACGAGTTCGATATGGAGGAAAATGAGGCAACCACGCGATAGGATTTTCCGTTTACATTATAGTTTCCGACAATATAATCCTCTCCATAGTCAAGCATGTAAAGGCACATATCAATTTCGCGGCAAATCCATTTCGTATCCGGGAAATCACTTGCATCGGGATAAAAACCCTGCTCCTTTTTCCTTAGAAATTCCGGTGACACAACACAGCTGCATAACATCGTTACACAAATAAAAAGGGTGATAAGACAAATAATTTTGCTATTTTTGGATTTCACAAAATCTTTTCTGGTATCAGATCTTTTAACCATCACTGCCCCCTGCACTGCTTTATTTCTTTTTTATTTTAGCACTATACGTCAAATAATTGTGTCGAATTCTGTCGTGTATTTACGTTTTTGGATAAGAATCAGTAAAATTATTGTACAAACGAGCGCATATTCGCAGGTGGGTATACGCATGCGCGTGTACGCGGACGAGTAGACGTTTGTGCGTAGATGCATTTGCATATACGTTAGTGTGTGCATATAGTTGCGCATGCGTTTACAAATATATTTTGATACCGCATCGTTCCAAAACATCAAAAAACTTTCGTGCTTTATACAAGGCGCGAAAGTTTTTTAATTTTATTCAATAATATATTGATTTGTCACTTTATCGGTATTTTAAACTGGGATGATACCCAGTTGGTGTTTTTATTCGAAAAACAAAAACCAAAACAAGAAGAATAAAAATCCAGATAATGTGCAAAGTAACTCCACGGTAGCTAATATCAAATGAACTACCTAGCCTATGTGGAATGACAGCATTCAATAAAGTAATTGAGATTTTTGACATAAGTACATCATTTGCCGATCCTTCAAAAAGAAGCTTATCATATCTTTTAAAAAAAATGGTAAGTCCCTTATCTTCTTGCTCATTTGCTGTTATAACGTAACCACATGAGTTATTTTTTATTATCCCGACTCTTGAATAATAATGTTGGCATATATAGAACTTTTCTGCTGAGTTTTTCGAATATTGCGCCGGAAAAATCGAAACGCAAATCATAAAAACAAACATTCTATCCGAGGGTATATATTTTAAACACCTACCTCCTTGCCAAAACAAAGCTTCAACCTTAACACTTGCCCCATTACCTTCAATACCAGTAATATAATCCTTATAATCATTTACGCGCTGCTCGGTTATTTCTTTGCAGTACAGCATTAACTCCTTTTCTGAATTAAATTTTTTGACCATTACTGCCCCCTGCACAGCCTAGTTTTTTTATATTTTAACACTATACGACAAGTATTTATGTCGAATAATGTCGTTTTCGTATTTATAATTATAGAGCATTATACGCGGTTGGGTATACGCATGCGCGTGTGCGCAGCTGCGTAAACGTCTGTGCGTATTCTCATGTGCGTAGACGCAGTTGAGTAGACGTTCGTGCGTAGACGCAGGCGAGTAGGCGCACATGCGTATACGATAGCGCGTGTACGCAGCTGCATAGACGCAAGTGAGTAGACGTTTATGCGTATACGCAGTAAAGTAGACGCATGTGCGTATTTCGTTTCGTCTCAATAGAGAACCTCGGCGTAGTATAACCATACATTCTATATATTTTGAACTAGATATTTTTGAACTTGCTCTTTATATGAACTGTACCGACGCGAACTGTCATTTCACGTTTTCTTTAGTATTTTAATACCGTCAAGCTGATAATCACATCAAATCCTGTAGAATATTTATATTTTATGATAAGAACCAGCAAATTGATTGTACAGACGAGCGAATATTCGCGGTTGCATATCCGCATCAACGTGATTTACATAGATCACAAAAAAATCTCTGCACATCAAAACATGAAGTGCAGAGATTTTTAACATATTCAATATTTTACAGTCATTCTATCGTCGCTTTATACTAGGATAGTATCCGCTTGGCAAGACTATATCAATAATAAGGAGTATAAAAAATAAGACAATAATCCATATAACATGCAATGGGAATCCATTATAACTAACGTCAAACGAACTGCCTATTCTGTGAGGAATAACAGCATTTAATAACGCAATTGATATTTTAGATATAAGCACATCCTTTGCCTGTTTTTCGGCAAGAAGTTTATTGTATCTCTTAAAGAATATCGTCAATCCTTTGTCTTCCTGCTCATTTTCGGTAATGACATACCCAACCGTTCTTTTTTTAATTGATCCTATTCTTGAATAGTAATGCTGGCACACATGGAACTTTTCTGCCGAATCTTTGGAATATTGAATTGGGAATATCAAAACACAGATCATAAATGACGATCTCCCGTCCGAACTAATCCGCTTTGAATACTTGCCTATACGTCGAAATAGGAATTCAACATTAACCTTTGCCCCATTGCTTTCAATACCGGAAATATAATCTTTATAATCATTTATGCGCTGCTCAGTTATTCCTTTGCAGTACTGCATTAACTCCTTTTCTGAATTAAATGTTTTGACCATTACTGCCCCCTGCACTGCTTTTTAATATTTTAACACTATACGACAGGTATTTATATCGAATAATGTCGCTTTTATATCTATAATTATAGAGCATTATACGCAGTCGGGTATACGCACACGCGTGTGCGCTGCTGCGTAAACGTCTGTGCGTATTCTCATGTGCGTAGACGCAGGCGAGTAATCGCACATGCGTATGCGATAGTGCGTGTACGCAGCTGCATAGACGCGAATGAGTAGACGTTTGTGCGTATACGCAGCAATGTAGACGCGTTTGCGCACACGCAACTGCGTAAACGTTTGTGCGTATATTCATAAAAAAGAAACCTCCGCACCTCATACGAAGTGCGGAGGAAAACTCGTTTACTAATTAATTTTATTGTTTCTTTGTAACTTCCCTATAAGCTAGCGTTGAATTCCACCAAGAAAGAGAGCGATGAGAATCAAATCTGTAATTTTCAGATTCCTCCATGCCTCCAACAATCTCTTTAACTTCCGGAAGCGCCACATCATAGTTTGTAAGTGCAGCGATAAGCGCTGCATAAAGATTTATATTACTCTCATCGAAATTATCAGCTGCCTCAAGAAAATCTATATATAACTCAGAACGCTTTGGAGAAATGAAATCAATCACTATCGAGAAGGATACATCTGATGGTGTTGATACCAAATAACCAACACGGTGATCTCCGTCTTCAAATACTGTTGTCGATTCATATATCTCAAGTGATGAATCTATATTCTGTATCTTTTTTTTGCTGGAGACCACTTCCTTTTCAAAATCCTCCATAGAAATCTCTCCCTCATATACGCATGAATTTAAAATAAGAAAGAGAAATACAAATATAAATGCAATTAGCAAACAAAATATTCTTTTCATAAATAAAATACTCTTTTCGTAAATATTTTAAATCAGCGGAATCAGAACGTTGCCGTTCCACGCTTTTTACAGTATTTTAACACTATACGACAGACAATTGTGTCGAATAATGTCGTTTTTGTATTTATAATTATAGAGCATTATACACAAGTGAGTACCCCTGATCGCGTAAACGTCCGCACGTATACTAGTGTATAGACTCGTTAACGTAGCTATTTAAAACCGGCAGTAATATTTTTTCATAAAAATTCGTTAAAAAAGCAACGAGGCAGCCATGTTAAATAGCTGCCCCAGATATTGTATCATATTTTATAAACACGGAAAAACAAAGCCGTATTTACCGAGTATTTCGGTCAGTTTTACATACTCATCATCGGAGAGATTGAAATACTTATTTTTATTTTTCCAAAGTACAACAGGACATGTATCTTTAGCAAAGCAGAAGGATTCCGTTCCGTTTATCATAATAGATACATCATCCGAAAATCCGCATGACGGATTATCAGAATAAAGCTTTTTCCCGTCGAACAGTCTGCAAATCTCAGCAAAATCATCTGACGAAATATTATCCGAAATATCCTTGCTTTCATACTTGAAAATTGCTTTTCCTTCATTTGCAAAAGACATATTAACCTTTGGCAAAAATACAATACTCAAAACAACTCCCACAATCACTATAAAAACAACAATTAAAACAATACATAAACGCTTTTTATTCAAAGGAGTCTCCTTTCACTATTCTCCAATATAGCTCTTTGCGACAATAGCACCCCACCATATATATTTTCTCTGATAATAAAAGGTTTTTTTACATCCCATACTACGTCCCACTCGTGCAATATACCTTCCAAAAACTCTGGAATATGATACCTTTTTGGTAAAGGCACTAACCTTTGAATCAGTTAACTTGGCAATTGCCCACGCAACATTGTTAGATTCATCCCCAGCACCACCATAACAACTATAAAGATAAACCCAGCGTCTAACCTTTCTCTTAGGTAATTTTCTAATTTGATCCAATGTCATTGTTTCGTTTTTAAAATAAAGTCGACCTGTTCCGCCATGTAAAAACAAAAACAGATATTCTACATTCCTAGAAACGGATGACCAGGCGCTCTTAAAATCTTTTATACTAACCACCGGTATTAAGTCGGCATCTTTAGCTTTAAAATTATGCGAATTGTATGCCTGCTCTTTAAAATCAGTACCAGGATAATTGTAATAAATTGCTACAATTTTTTTATATCCTGTTGGATCCTTATAAATAACCGGGCTATTCTCACAGTATAAAAACAGTCCCAAACCAAGAGAAAAATCAAGTCTTACAAATTCATCCGCATTAATAAACCTACCAACAACCGGATTATAGTATCTCGACTGGAGATAATACATGCCGATCTCAGCATCGTAGTAATATCCGCGATATCTGAACGGGTTTATTGCAGCTATCGAGCAAGCAGAGGTATCACTTGCTACTGTACATACGCCCCATGCGTCATAGGTGTATGTTGCAACAGTCTGTGCATCCTTGTCAACAATGGAAAGTATATCGCCCTGGAGGTTTTTCTGGAAGTAGTACGGTTCACCATTATAAAGAATTCCGCAAACAGTTTCTTCGTTGTTATACAGCGGAATCAGAGTGTTACCGTTCCATGTTTCCTTCACTATTTTAACACCGTCAAGAAGAAAATCATGTCGAACACCGTCGACGGTTTTACTTTTTCTTATACCGTTTGCATTATATGTGTAGGTGTTACTATCAAAGGACTTGAGCTGTCTTCCCTTCTCCCATGTCAGCGTATGACCGAGATAGGAAACCGGGTTACCCTGTGCGTCATAAGCGATCGTCTGATCTCCGTATGAGGTCAAAAGATCCTTCCAGATGTTGTCGTATGTATATTCTATGCCATTCTTTGACAGTATGTTACCATAGCCGTCATAGGTCATTGTGTTTACAACCTGACCGTTAACCGTTTCGGTAAGCAGCTGCCCGAGTGCGTCATAGCTATACTCTGTTACACCGTCAACACTGTCTGTTACCTTGGTAATACGCTCCTCTGCATCATACTCATAGGAAAGAGTTCTTCCGCCGGAAAGTACTATCTGGCTCACAAGCTGTGTTGTCGGACTGGACTTCAGTTTCTCGTTTTCAACATGCTCCCCGGTTACCTCTCCCGAATGGTAGCTGAACTGTCTCGACACAAATCCGGTTCCGATCTGCAGCTCATCGAACACCTTACGTCCGAATGAGTCGGTTTTCGAATGACTTGTAACCGTTCTTCCGCCTGCAGAGAACTTCACAACGGTCTTGTCATCATTTGTATCGAAGTATACAGTCTGTGCATCTCCGCTTGCAGGAGTAATAACCTTTCTTGTCATCCTTCCGTCGGCGTCATAATAATACTTTACGGTGTTTGAAATCACCTTTCCGGTAATTATTTCGCCGGTGAATTCGACATCGGATTCTGTCGCACGAACGATCCTTCCGTCCTCGTATTCATAATTATAGCACTTATGGCAATAAATGTCAATACTTTGAACAATATTTTTTTGTCCATCGTAAACATATTTATAATGAGCTATCGGAGTCGCTGTCGAATCGGCTGCATCAGCCTCGGTTTCGAACCATTTTTCGGCTACCATCTGGCCTATGCTGTTATAGATTGCCTTCATGGTATTGCCGTTTGCATAGGTGATCTGCTTCAGACGTCCGTTGCCGTTTTTATATGTATACTTTATCAGCTTATCGTCTTTTCCGTTTATGCCGATTGATTCGAGATTGAAGAACTTATTATACGCAAGTGCGTACTTCATTCCGTCTCCGCGGAGGATCTCGGTCATGTTGTCGAGCGTATCGTAGCTATAGGAAACATTCGAAATTGCACTGCCCAACGAATCCTTGCTTGTAACCTTTACGGTTCTACCGTTTGCATCGTACTCATATGCAGTCTTATTTCCGCAGCGGTCGGTCACCTCTTCGTTGCGCGACGTGTCCTCATCCACTGTATATTCCGTCTTGTTTCCTCTTGCGTCTGTTTCGCTTACAAGATCGTTTCCTGTATTTTCGGCACCGGCAACCTCCGGGGTAAACTCGAATGCGCGGTAGATCGTTCCGAACTCTCCGTCGGTATATGATGTTTCGGTAAGTGTATTTCCGAAGATATCCTTTACTTCCTCAAAGCCCGGAGCTGCTTCTGTTTCCTGCTCGGTATCATCATCAGCCTCTCCTGTGCTTTCCACAACAAAGTCGGAGGCAAGAAGGTTTGTCTCAACGCTGTCGCGTACCAGCTGGATATCGTCAAAGCATGCCGAACCGAAGTTGAAGCCGTATTCGCAGTATACCCGTACATTCTGGATATTTCTGAACTTGCTCTTTGTGAACTGTACCGACGCGAACTGCCAATCCTCGGTACACGGCGAAAAGTCTGCCGTATATTCCTCTGTGCCGTACTCGCGGTATGTTGTATCGAAATACCTTATGACAGCGCGGAGTCTGAAGGTCGGTGCGGTCACATTATCGCGCTCGTGATCCGGAAGACCGTATCCCTTTGCCCAGCCGGAAAGAGTAAATGTCTCTCTTGTTGAGCGCTTTGTGTGCACAGGTACGATCTGATATGCATAGCTGTCGGCAACAAGCGCGCTTGTCAGCATAATTGACTTGCTCATATTGAAGCAAGATGCAGTCGAGGTTGTTACCTCCGGCGTTGTTATCCACTTCTGCGCGTCTCTTTCAAAGTTTCCGTTCTCAAGCATATTATACGCATTTGCGTACGGATTGTTCTCAAGCTGTGCGCCGTCTGCATAGATTGTTCCGCTTCCGTTTACAAGGATCTGTACATTTACCTTCTGCGCATCAGAAAGCTCGAAAGGAACAATCAGACGTGTATAATCGCTGTCCTTCTTGTCAAGGCGTTCGCTTACGCCCAAAATGCTGCCGGATGCATCGGTAACACGGATAAACGCACCGGCATCTGTACCGGTAAAATCGGTAACCGTGCGCAGATATACAGAGAAGCAGTAGCGTCCCTTAGGAAGGACCGGTGTCTGCTGATATATACCGTTTTCGGCACAGCTTGCCTGATTTGACTGCATGCGTAAAATCTTAGAGCCGAACTTGGCGCGTGTTTCATACGAATAGCTCTTTATATAGATATCGCTGCTGTTTTCTGTCATCGAGGTCCAAGCGTTGAGTCTTTCGAAGTTGTGATCGTAAAGAAGGTTGTTGATATTGCTTACAACACCTGCTCCGCCCTCGCCGTTGTGTGGATGAATGCCGCTTTCCTCTCCGTTTGCACCGACATTTCCGGTATCCTCCGAGTAGACATATTCGCTTACAACATTTCCGTCGTCGTCAAAGGTATATACTGTTTTAATTACGTTCGGCTCGGTTTCTCCCTCTGCCTCGTCCTTTGCCTCTGTTGTTTCGACAATCGTTCTTCCGGATGCAGCAGAATATGAGTATGAAGATACAACACCGGTTGCATTATTGCTGTCATGTTCGGTAATCTTTACAAGTCGGTCGCCGTTAAAGCTGTAGGCAACGTCATACACGCTCTGACCGCCTGTACCAAGAAGCATTATCATACTGATCTTTTTACTGTCGGAATAGCCGATAAATGCGCCTCTGCCGTCCTGATAGTAAATCATGTTAAGATAGCCGTTTGAATATGAGTAAAGGATTCTGGAATTATCCGGAGCGGTTATCGAAGAAAGGTATCCGTCGGCGCCATATGCAAACAGGAAATCACGGCCCGCACCGTCGGTAACAGAGGTAATTCTGCCCGAGGTATAGGTAATGTCCATGTGATTGACAAAGCCATCTGTGATTCTTATAAGACGTCCTGACTGATCAAACAGAAGAGTGTTGTCTCCCTGTGTAAGCGTGCGCTTTTCGGGATCGTAAAGCATATCGCCGCCGTTTACATCCTCATACAGATTGTAGCACTGGGAATTGCTTGTACAGGTTTCCTGCTTGTCGCTCATTTTAAAGAATGTCTCATCACCGTTTTCGCCGATATAAACATATCCGTTCTGCGACACACCGTCGTGCATGAAGGTTGTCTGTACCATGCTCTGCATGATGTTGAGCTTGAAGCCCTTACCGATCTTCATTGATGAAAAATCAGCCGTGTTAAGTGCTATAAGGCTGTTTGCGGTATAATCATACTTGCCGAGCGCACTGTTGTAAAGATGCTTGATCGTAACAGGCATTCTGTTTCCCTGCCATGCAAAATCCTCCGATTCAAGCATAAGATTTCCGCACTGGAGGTCGACGCTGCCTCTTCCGAAGCGTCCGAGCTCGTGAGTATGAGTGCGGTATGAGGTATTAACAGCGTAGCTTGATTCATAGGTCATTACAAGCTGCGGTACATACGCTGCAGCACCGGCACTGCCGTAAAGTACAATTCTGTTGTCGCATCCGGACACCTCATCCACCATTTTTAAAACAAGATTGGTTCTGCTTAACTCACCCTTGTTTACCTGATCGACAAGAGTTGTAATATCAAAGGTGTAGCTTATAACCTCGCCGTCTTCTGTGTGTCCGATCTTCATTCTTGCAAAGTCGATCAGATCGGAGTTGAATTCCGGTGTCCAGTTGCCTGCAAAAATGTTGTCGGTTACGCGATAAAGTCCGATAAACGGATATTCGGCACAGGCAGCGGAGCCTGAGTACTGGAAGAACCTGAGCTCTGCCTTTTTGATTCTCGGATTGCGCGGAAGCGTCGGCATATTAAAGCTGATATACATACGCTTAGCGCAGCAGTCTTTGTCACCGCAATCCGCCTCGATTGTATGCAGTGCCGCATTGTAAACGGCATTTTCCTCCCAGCTGTAGGTAGTCATGGCAGCTGTTCCGCTTAACTTGATCTGCGGATCGATTGTAACAGGGAAAGCACGTCCCTCTGCATTTACCCAGTCGCTGTCGGCTATAACATTAAGGATTATGTCGCCGCTTGCCGCACTTTTCGCCTCGTACGACACCAAAGAGGAGGTCGCGCCGTTTTTATCTGTCATAAACGGAGCCGGAATAAAGAATATCTCCTCGTTCTTATCGCTTGAAATAAAAGCAACGCGTTTGCCTTCTTCATCAAAGTCCGCGGTTACATTTTCCATATGAATAATATAAGAATAGCGGTAAAGATCGGATTTCTCGTTTATAACGATATTTTCCTTGACTCCGCTGCCTGTTACATAATATTCATAGTCGGAGCCTGCCTGAACGCCGGAGAAAATAAGCGCATCGGTCTGTTCCTCTCTTTCAGACACTGCCGCTCTTTCTGCCGTCTGTCTGCAGATCATAGGCATCACGCCCTTGTTTCTGTTCTTGCTGTTTTTCCTTGCGGACATTGTAACACGGTAGATACCGCTCTCGATAGAAAACAACTCGTCGTTGTCCACCTCGCGGCTGAATCTTGCCTTGAAATTATTTCTGCAGCTTACAAAATGCTTTCCGTCATCCTCTTCGACAAGCGTTTTGTCAACATCCTCAAAGGTGTTTGTTTCATGGCTGAACACATGTACGGCTTCGGGATAGAAAACTGCCTGCTCGGATCCGTCGCTCATTTTGAAGACCTTGCGGTTTTCGTCTCTTAAGCTGAGAAGCTCGCCCGTACGGACATTTTCCTTGTGTTCTTTTTCAATCGTTACGGATATGTCCTCATTTGAGAAATCATCCAACACGATTTTTTCCGGCGCAGAAAAGATTTCGTCTGCACCGTTAAGTTCGTTTTTCATAATTTTGTTTTCCTTTCTTTTGTTTCTTTTTGTTTTCTCTTTGTTTTCTTTTTTGCTTTCGGCTGAAAACCAGCCTTTCTTGCGGCAGCATGCGTATTGTAAAATCCAACCGTGACAGTTTAAGTCAGGTTTAAAACATTTTTTAGTTTTTTAAACTGTTTTTTTATTTACCATCGCTTACCGATAATTTATCTCTGTGATCTGCGGTGCAAAACAGCTGTCACCTGTGGAAATTACCGAGAATGCTCTTTCCTTGCCCTTCGGTTTTAAAATAAATCCGTCAGAGGCTTTTATTGTCCTTGCAGACGGATTTACAATAAGAGGTGTGATATCAAGATCAAAATACCCCGGACGCATTTTGGGGCTTGATAAAAACGCACTGCCTGCAATTTTGTTGCTCCAGCTTGAACCGAAGCTGCAGAAACGTGCGGCAACCCCAAACGCGTCAAGCTCGGTGCCGATATGTCCCAGTGTCGGGATGTGAAGGACAGCTTTTACTATCCTCCTGTCGGCAATCTCCGAAAAACGCGAAGCATCCGGACGAGAATACAGCCACTGCTCCCCGTAGGCATCCGAACGGCCGATAAAGCCGACTCCGCCGTAAACATTATTGAGTGCTGTATTCGCACTCTCTACCGTTGTATCCTGGAAAAGCTTGTTTTCGTACATGTTGACCTCAAAAAGAATGCTGTGCGCCGCTTTGCAGTCTGACGACACCGAAATCCCAAAACATTTGTCTGTCAGTTTTTCATAGCCGACACATGCAGGAGCAATAACATTTCCAAGCAAATCAAGCGCGCCTATACAGGAAAAGACAGCAAGCGGCTTAAATTCCTCAAGCATAACAGCAAAGCATCTGTCATTTGTCTTTACACTAAGAAACGGCTGCCCGGCTTCGACCGTAAAGCGGTGCAGCATAGCTGCATTGCAGTCGCAGAGTATTGCAGCTCCGTTTGTTGTAGGATAGATACTGTACGGTCCGCTGCGTGCCTCAAGCAAAGAAGTAAGCCTTACCCTTTCGGGAAGCTTTAGCGATATCGTACCGTCCGCATTTTTCATATAAAGACCATCCGACAGAAAAACCTCTGCATTGCTTCCCTCAAAAAAAATCGAATCTCCCCTTTTGCGGAATCTGAGATCAACCAGCCTTCCGCTTTTACGGTTATAGATCGGCGCACCGAAGTAGTAGGCGGTCTTACTTCCGTTCAGCTCCGAAAGCACCAATCGGTATCGGTTGCTGTTGTGAAAATCAATTTCAAAAGGAGATGGATTGCGCAGCCTTTTGATTTCATCTGTAATCAGCCGCATCGTATTCACCCTCAATTAAAAGCTTTCTTTCGAAAAACCGTGCCGATTTCGAATTTCCCTTTCCGATGCGGAAAATAAAATCCTCTGTAGAAGCAATAGCACCCTTTTCGGCAAGATAGTCACCGATCTGCTTCATAAAATTCAAAGCCTTTGTCTGCCACTGTCTGATATATTCAACCTCAATTTCGTAATCGGTATATCCGAGATAGGTGTTCCTGTCGAGCACCGCCTTAAGGAAGAAATCCTTATAAATAACACACCTTTTGGTGGTAAGCACACCCTGCAAGGTCATTCCTAAAGCGCCGAAAACTTCCGCATTGATTTCGCTTCCCTCATAAATGCCTATCTCAGTGCTGCGAGACAGATCGCCTGTATCATGTTTTTTAACCGCCGCCTTGTATTTTCCGTCCTTTTTACGAACTCTGCAGGTGATACCCTTCCGGTTCATATACAGATCTTCCGTATCAAAATAAAAATTTGTCTGAGAATCAATAAAAGCGTTTCTGAATCTGCCGGCAAGCAGCCTGTATTCATTCTCTGTAAGTAATACCTTCTTTTCAAACTCCAGCATAATTTTTCCTCCGTATAATTTTTCCCGAAATATTTTTTTCAAGCTCATCTACAAGATTGATATCGGTCGGAATCTGATATGCCGGAAGACATTTAAGGCATAATGCTTTGACCTCCGCTGCATCAGAAAAGTCTCCCGAAATGTCAAGTGCAATCTGTGTGCCGTATCCCTCGCTTTCATATCCGTAAACATAAAGTTCCTTTACACGCGGATCACATCCTAAGGCGTTTTCGATTTCCTTCGGATAGATATTCATTCCTGCCTTGATAATAAGGTCGTCTGCCCTGCCCATTATCCTTAAAAGACCCTTTTCGTTAAAGCAGGCAAGATCGTTTGTACATAACCAGCCGTCCTTTAATACCTCACGCGTTTTTTCTTCGTTTCGGTAATAGCCCGACATAATATTTCCACCCTTTATATAAAGGCAGCCTATCTCTCCATTTTCTGCCATGCTGCCGTCTTTACAGATAATTTTAAGCTCGACAGAAGCAAGCGGAACACCTACACAGTCAGCATACCGTTCAAACATGTAAGGAGGCAGATACGCCACTCTCGGACACGCCTCGGTAAGACCGTAGACATGATAGATCTCTGCATTGGGAAATGCTCTCGAAATTTTCAAGCCGATTTCAAAGCCCATACATTCGCCGCTGATACAGATATGCCTGATTCTGCTTTCTTCCGGCTGCCTGTTAAAGTGCGCTATTATCGAAAGAAGCGTCGGCGTTGAGCAAAGGGTGGTAATTTTGTGTTGCTTTGAAAGCTTTAAAACAAGTGCCGGATTAAACGAGCCCGAAAAGAAGCGTATGCAAACGCCCTTAATAAGCCCGACAAGAAATTCTCCGGTCAGTGCCGCACAGTGGTAAAGCGGTCTTGTAATCAGAATCGAATCTGATGAATTGATTAAAAAATACGATACAATATCCTTTATGTTTGTTATAATGTTCCTTTCGGTCAGCATAACTCCCTTTGGACTTCCCGTAGTCCCGGATGTGCACATAATCAACGCCGGATGGGTTTCCGGCTCGGTGTATGAAGCATCGTTCAATTGATGCAAGGAGAGCCTTCCGCCGTCATCCGAAATTACCGCATCCGGTCCTATCAGACTCATAATTCTTTCACAGTGAAGGCTTCCATACCTTTTTGCAAGCGGAACGGCACAAACACCTGCCGCAAAGCAGCTGAGCAGTGCCAGTCCCGCATTCATTTCCGAACGGCAGAGGATTGCACAGCATTTTATGCCCTTAAGCCGCTTTGCAAAGTCCTCGGCAAAGGCAATTGCGTCCTTGTATGTCAAAGAAAAATTTTCTTCGCAGATCACCTGCATCGGATGACGCTTAATTTCTGTCTTCAGTGTTTTCCACAGTTCTGTCATTTTGTTTGTCCCCGGCTTCAGCAATAAGACTTTTAAGCAGCCTCTTTTCGTCCTTTTCAAGCTTTAAGAGCTTTTCCTTTATAAGCGGCAAAAGCGAATCTCTCCTTTTCAGGTGATATGATGCATACAGCATCCGCGTAAGATTTGCACTCGAAACAATCGGCTTATATTCCTCGCTTATCCTGTTTCCGAGACCGAGCAGCTGCTCGATTTTTTTAATCCTTTCAAGCATTACATTCTTGTGCTCCCAGATCAGCCGAAAAACTCGCCTGTCCATTCTTGAATACGGAATCGAGCCGTCAATCAGCCGGTCAATATATTTTGCAATATACTCATGCACTGCAATTCCTCTTACAAGACCGTCGCCGTCCTCCGGATATTTGATCATATCCGAATCAAGATAGTCCGAAATTCCCTTAAGAGCATCCTCAAGCGAAAACTCAATCTGATCCTTAATAGGCTTAATACCGCATATAAAGCCGCATAAGCCCTTTTTAAACATTGCCTCCCTGCCCCTGTCAAACGCCTTCTGAGGCGTCCAGAACTTCTGACAGATCCAGTTCGAATCATAGGCATATATAAGAAATGTCTTGTCAAGCCGGTTGTAGCCGCAGATCACTCCGTCGTGGTTAAAATGCCTCTCCCTGTACCAGCTCTTTCCCTTGACGTAGTAATCGTCGATTCCGGCAAAATAAACATAGTACCCTGCATCGATCATGTTTCTGATAACAGGATTTAAATAGCCGTTTAAGAACTCCATCGATACATACTTTTTTTCAAACAGCGGACTGTCAAAGGAATAATTTTCAATTCTGATTTCCGGACTTGTGTATCCTGAAAGGAATCTTTTTGAGCAGGTAAGAATCATCGTGTTTGATAAAAACCAGTTGCGTATAGACGGATTGCTTTTAAGACAAGCTGTGGTTATTCCGTCATGGTATGTCTGATACATCGGTTCGATAAGCGGAAGCTCGACAATTTTATTCATTTTCCCCACCCTTTTTATCTTCGCTCATTTTTTTGTTCTTTCCTCCCTTGCCGTCATCAAGGCAGTATTTTTTAACAAGGGAAATCACATCCAAAACGCTTTTAAGTTCAAACGGATCCATGTCGGCTTCGTCAAGCTCAATATTAAACTCCTCCTCGATTTTAATCAGCAACGTAACCATTAAAAGGCTGTCAAAGGCAAGCTCGCTTAAAAGTACCGCATCGTCCGGCATGCAGGTCATACCGCAGAGCTTTAAAATAAGCTCCTTTACCCTGTTTTCTGTTTTTTCGGCATCCGATCTGTCTTTAGGCTCTTCATTTATAATTTCATCTGTTTTTTTAATCTTTGATTTTCCCATTTGCTCATCACATCCTCTGCTTTCTTTTTTACAATCGCATAGCATTCATCAATCGGCATTTCGCTTGAAATCAGCACACCGTTGTTCTTCTTACAGATTGAAAGATACTCTCTGCGCAACAGATACTGAAGCTCAATATCAATGTATCTGTTTTTCTCCGCATCGCGGCTTCTCACCCGGCTCACCGCAAGATCCACCGGCACATCAATAAAGAATGCAATATCCGGTTTTATAACCGATTCGGCGATTTCATAGATCCATCTGTCCTTTTCAAAGCCGCGTGCACGCAGATTTGCAAGGCAGGAATAAAAATATCTGTCGCTGATAACGATCCTGCCCTGCTCAAGCTCGTTTTCGATAACCTTGCTTCCGTGCTGCAGTCTGTCGCTCGCTGCAAGAAGCGACAAGCTGTGATAATCAAATCTGCTGTGGTCCGGGCAGTCCATATACGTTCTGAAAATTTCAGAGCTGCGGACGGCTTCTGTCGGCTGCTTTGTCAAAAAAACATCGTGATTTTTCTCAAGCTCATTCTTAAGCATCGTGAGTAAAGTTGTTTTTCCGCAGCCGTCAAGACCGCAAAAGGTAAATAAAAGCCCTTTTTTATCATTCGGCCTCATCCTTAATTTTTTCATACTCAAATCACTTCCCGTAAGAGCTCTTTTCTGTTATCAGAGAAAAAGCGGTTTAAAATGTCTTTTTCGGTAAATATAAATTTCTTTTTGTCCTTCGGAGATACTACGGTGTGAACAAAATCCGGATCGGAACCGAGTATTGCCTCTGACAGCCTAATGGCATATGCATTGTCAAACTCAAACAAAGCCGCTGTCTGATATACGGCAAATGCACATATTTTTTCCATGTTAAGTAGCTTTGCGCGGTCAAACAGAAAATCGACATTTTCTTTTGATATTCCGTTTAAAAGCGTATAAATGTCGCAATACTTGTAAAGGGTCATATCCCTTTTCATCTCTACCCAGGGGAGCATAGCCGCCTCCTTATAAAGATGGGCGCAAAGATGAACAAAGAAGTCGTCCTTTCGTAAAGTCCTGACACGATAATCGGCATTTTCTCTTACAGCCGTATAATAAAGCATCCTTGAAACAAGATCGCTCTCCTCCGGCTTGCAATCGACAGAAAAATTAATATCCACCTCAAGAAACTGCATTCCGGGCAGTTCTACCCTTTTTACAAACGGCACCGTCTCGCCACGCAGCATTCTGGATTCGATAATTTCCTTTCTTAAAGCCGGTATAAAAGCACCTCCCTTGATTTTTCCCTGCTTAAATCCGGCATTTAAAAGAATTTCTCCGATTTTTGTTACATCCTTTGGCAAAACAAGCAGGTCAATATCGTTTGAGGTCCGATAACCCTCGGGATACAGCCTGCAAAGATATGCGCCCTTTAAAAACGCATACGGGTTTTCAAGCTCCGACAGCAATGAGAAAAGATACTCAACACACGAAAAGAAGCTCCTGTTCTTTTCGATATTCTGTAAATACGCCGCCTTTAAAGAATTTCTGAATTCACGGTTTACACCTTCTGCAAGGCCGAACCTGTTCAGCATTCCGTATGCGATAGCCTGCATGCGGTTAAAAAATAAATATCCGAGCACTGCAGGTGTCGCAGCCTCAAGTAATCCTTTATCAAAAGAATCCGACTTAAAGCTGCATAGCTTTTTAAATAATTCTTTTTCTTTTTGATTCATAAATTAACTGCCCTTTCTTACTGTTGGTTTCGTATATAGCGAAATAATGCGATTAAGTACAGACTGCTCGTCCTCGCTTAAATTGCAGACCGATTTGTTTTCTGCAAACAGAGCAAGCTTATTAAGCACCGACAATTCGGGCTCGGTCATATACATCCTCTCTTTTACATAATCCTCTGTTACATATATACCGCCATCATATCTGCCGCATTGGGTATATATGGGTTCACAAATGCTGAGAGCCTCAACATCTCGCTGAATGGTTCTCGCGGAAACACCGAACTCTTCGGCAAGATTTGAAATTGTCTCATGTCTGCGTCTGCATAGAATCCGCATAATTTCCGCTCGTCGTTCGGCAGTTCCCGTTCTCCCCACCCCCCTTTGCTGCCACAAGTTTAATTGTTAAATACGACAGTTTGTGTCACAGTTAAAACGAAAAAATAAAAACCTGACAAATCAATGCATCTTTAACATCGATTTGCCAGGTTCATCTTGATTTCTTAACAAGTTCAACTTATCTCTACGGCATATCTTTATTTGGTTCTTTCGTCTGAGGATCGCTCACCTTTGATTGCACACCGTCCGGCGTAAATGAGATTTTGATGTAGTTCTTACACTTCGGACACCCTCCTTCGATGTAGGAATCGGGCTTTCCTTTGAATAAGGATCGTCCGCATACGGGGCAACTGGCCATAAAGACGTTTTTTTCCATTTTGCTCTCCTTTTTCTTAATAGATAGTCAAATATGGTATTGACAAAACTTCCATTTTTTGATAAAATTTAACCGGAAGTTATCTGCAGTTACAGTATACTCCATAATCCGAAGTTTGTCAACAGTTAACCAGAAGTTTTACAAAAAAAAGAGGTATTTTATGACTTTTGGCCAAAAATTAAGGAAAGTTCGCCTTTCTTTAAACATTTCACAGAGCGAACTTGCGAAAAAAACCGGAATTTCCGAACGTTCCCTGTATGCATACGAGCAGCTGGGGACCCTTCCGCGCAGCGGAAATCTGCAGAAAATTGCAGATGCACTCAACGTATCCGTAAGCTATCTTCTTGACGATGAGGAATACAGCAACACAAGATACATGAATCAGGATATCTATCTTGCCAACATCAAAAACGAATACGGAGGCAAGGGCGCAAGAGTCGCCTCGGACATCCTGTCACGCACATCCGAGCTTTTTTCCGGCGCAGAGCTGGACGAAGAAGCAAAGGAGCTGTTCTTTAAAACGCTTACCGAGGTTTATCTGGACTCGAAAAACGGGACGATAAAAAGCAATCTCCAAAAGCAGCGCGCAAGAAAGCCGAAATCAAAATAAGCGGCATCAGGCAGTGCTGCTGTCCGAGATTACCAACCTCATAGGCATATTTTTGCCCAAAAATAAAAAGTAAGCGTCGATATCGGTTGAATCGGGATAAAAAGTCACTATTCAACCGTGTTTTGCTTTTTTACTGCATAGGCTGAGGCTGTCCTCAACCTAAAAAACGGCACCGGGCTGTTTTTAAAATGCCCGGTGCCGTTTTTGTTTATATTTTAATATTTTTAGTTCTGGCTGCTTTTTACAGAATCGGTTCTGTAGATGAATTTGACCTGTCCGTCCATGCTGTCTGAAATTCCGGAGAAGGAATTGTAGTTCTTTGAAACATCAACAGTCGCCTTGAGCCTTGTAAGAAGCCCTGCAAGATCGCCGTCTACTGCATCGATCAGCTTCTGAACACCCTGCTCGTTGAATTCATTCAAACCGTCGGACAGCTTCATTGCACCGTCGCGAAGAGCGGTTACACCGTTTACAAGTGCAGGGGCACCGTTTTTCAGTGTGAGAATTCCGTTAAATAACTCATCTATTCCGGAAGAAAGGCTTGCCGTTCCGTTTTTCAGAGTTGATGCACCCTTGCTCAGCGCATCGGCACCGCTCTTGGCAGATGCAACTCCGTCTGTGTACTGGGAAAGACCTACATAGAACTTGTTGTAGGAATCAAGCTGTACCTTAAGTGCGGATATCGATGCAGCGCCGGATTTTGCTTTTTCAAGCGCTTCGGTAATACCCTGCTGAACCTCGGGAGAATTCATGTTCTGCTCAATGAGAAGCTCAATCTGCTCGGAGGTCTTCGTTTCAATCGTGTTCTTTATATCCTGCGACTGCATCTGCGCATTGATATTTGCCTCTATTGTGGCCTTTATCTCATCGGATTCCATCTGCGCGCTTATTGCAGCCTCAATCTTTGCCTGTGTTTCGGAAGATATCTGACCTGCCTTAAGGGCTGCCTCGTACTGCGCCTTTGTCATGTTGATGCTTGCAAGAACCTGTGTTTCGACATTCGTTTTTACCGTCTCGGTTACCTTTTGCGTAACCTGATCCTTAACAGCTGACGTTACTGCTGCTTTAATTGTTTCCTTCTGTGCGTTAACTGCGGCTGTAACCTTCTTTTTCGCAGTCTCGCGTGCCTGCTTTGCAACATTTGTTTCGTCAAGAGATGCAATGACACTGTTCAGCACCTTTGCATAGTTGTCAATTGTAAGCTTCTGTACATTAAGTCCGGCAGCCGAAAGCTGGCTGTTTGCCGTGCTGAGCAGAGTTTCAAATACCTGCTTTGATCCGTTATTAAGCTCGCTGCTGCTTGAATTCAGCTTGTCAAGACCTGCCGCAAGCGATTTTGCACCGCTTGAAAGATCCGCTGCTCCCTTGTCAAGATCGGAAGCTCCGTTCTTAAGCTTTTCGGCGCCCTCTGCCAGCTTGTTGATTCCGCTTACAAGCTCGCCGGATTTGTTTAAGAGTGTGCAAAGACCGTCATAAAGCTGAGAGGATCCGTCTGTAAGCTGACTCATCGCAATTGAAAGTTCGCCTATCGACTCTGTAAGTCCGTCTGTGTCCTCAAGGCAGTCGGTATTCAGGCGGTTAAAAATTTCGTTTGTCGCAACGGTAACAGTGTTCGAGAATTCAAAATTCTTTACATCCGCATTTATTTCGACATAATCGGGAATCTCGAATTTATCCTTATCGATATCAAGATTGCTCTGCAGTCCCGGGAATGCGATTCCGAGTGCAAATGTCCTGTCGCCGTCGTTTATCATTTTTCCGTTTGATATTTCAACGTTTGTAAAAACGTCGTTATCAAGAATCATTCCGGTAATCATTGCAAACGGAACATAGATTTTTTCGTTCTTGCCGTCGATTTCTACAGTTTCATACTGATTGTTCTTGTAGTCAAAGCGAATCGTAACCTTTCCGCTCTTGCCTGCAAGCTCGGATGCCGAAATGCTCTTTCCGTCAAGCTTATATGAAACGCTGATGCTTACCGGAAGCTCCTTTTCGATATTACCGCGATAGTAGATGTCATTTCCCTGTGCATCCCAGACCTTCATATTATCGCCGTTTAGCGAATAGGATTCGTCGCCCTTTATATTTTCAATATTATCAAGCTCGGATTTGTCCTCAATCGAACCGTTTTCAAGAACGTTCTTTATCCAGTCGCTGACGATTATCTTGTTTACGCTTCCGTCAGCCTTTGCAAGAACATATACCGTTTCGTCCTTTACAAGCTTATCCTCACTATCGTCATTTTTGTTGTTCAGCAAAGATGTAACATTACTCTTGTCCTGATCCCCCTTCTTGTCGGATGATGTAAGAGCATATGAGCTTATTCCGACACTTCCGACAAGGACGGTGCAGCAGATCACAGTCGAAAGAATTCTTTTTATATTAGATTCCATAATAAAATCTCCTCCGGATTTCAGTCATTACTTGTTTTTTTAATTTTCATTCCCAGCGTTGTCGAGCATATCAGTCTGTCGCAGAGCATAAGCAGCGACGGGAGAATGAAGATAACGCAAAGGATACTGATTATCGCTCCTCTTGCCATCAGCATACACATCGAGCTGATAATGTCAATGTCGGAGTAAACCGCAACGCCGAAGGTAGCGGCGAACAGTCCGAGACCTGAAACGATAATAGAGGGAATCGAGCTTGAAAGAGCTGTCGAAATGCTCTGACGTTTGTCATTTCCTGCAATTCGCTCTGCTTTGTATCTCGTGGTCATCAGGATTGCATAGTCAACCGTTGCACCAAGCTGAATCGTGCTTATGCAGATCGGGGCGATAAACGGAAGCGACTGTCCGAAATAGTGTGAAAGACCGAGGTTGATGAAGATCGCAAGCTCGATTACCGAAATAAGGATAAACGGCAGCGATATGCTCTTTTCGACTATCGCGATAATTACAAATATTGCAACTATCGAAACGGCATTGACAATCTGGAAGTCACGGTCTGTTGTCTCGATCATGTCCTTCATGCAGGGCGCCTCGCCGATCAGCATTCCGGTTTCGTCATACTTCTTCAATATCGTGTTCAGCTCGTCAATCTGCTTGTTGACCTCGTCGCCGGCAACCGCATATTCGGAATTTATAAGGAACAACTTCCATCTGTCGCTTTCCAAAATGCTCTTTATGCTGTCCGGCAGGATTTCCTCCGGAACACGGCTTCCGAGAACAGATTCAAGACCGAGCACATATTTTACGCCGTCAACCTGCTCCATCTCGTCTATCATCGAGCGGACGGATTTTGACGGAACATTTGCATCAAGCAGGATCATATGAGTTGATGCAATATCAAAATCCTCAGACAGTTTCGTTTTTGCAATTACATATTCCATATCCTTCGGCAGGCATTCGCCCATATCATAGTAAACCTCATCGTTTGCCTTCTGATATCCGTAAAATGCCGGAGCAATCAGCAAAGCAAACATAACAAGGAATACCGGGAAGACCTTTGTCACACCGTTTGCGAATTTTCCCATGTTCGGAATCAGCGAGCGGTGCTTTGTTTTCTGTAATGGCTTATCAAATACAAGTATAAGCGCAGGGAGAACGGTTACACATCCGATAACTCCTAAAATAACGCCCTTCGCCATTACAATTCCGAGGTCGCGTCCGAGTGTGAAGGTCATAAAGCAGAGTGCAACGAATCCGGCAACCGTTGTTACCGAGCTGCCGACAACAGAAACAAGCGTTTTCTGAATGGCAGCCGCCATTGCCTCGTTTTTGTCCTCATAAACCTCACGCTGCTCGTTATAGCTGTGCCAGAGAAAGATTGAATAGTCCATTGTGACAGCAAGCTGCAAAACTGCAGAAAGGGCTTTTGTTATGTATGATATTTCACCAAGGAAATAGTTCGATCCGAGATTCATGAGTATCATCATTCCGATTGACGCAAGGAATACAAACGGAACAAGCCAGTCGTCAAGGAACAGGAGCATTGCGATTGTTGCAAACAGAACCGCAAGGCCTACATATATAGGCTCTTCTCTTTCGCAAAGATCCTTTAAGTCGGTTACAAGCGCCGACATGCCGGATACAAAGCACTGCTTGCCTGCAATCGAGCGGATATCGTGAATTGCATCCATCGTGACATCCGCAGATGTTGCGCTGTCAAAGAACACCGCCACCATCGTGGCATTTTCGGTGTTGAATTCATCATAAATCGAATCCGGTAAAAGCTCCTTCGGTATGGATATATCGGCAAGAGACGAATACCACAAAACGGTTTCTACATGATCTACATTCTCGATCTTCTCGACAAGAGATGAAACATCCTTGTCGGACATGTTTTCTACGATTATAAACGAGAATGCGCCCTTTCCGAAATCCTCAAGAAGCTCGTTCTGACCTTTTACGGTGTCCATGTTGTCCGGAAGATAATCGAGCATATCATAATTTACTTTTGTTGCAGCCATACCGATAACCGAAGGAATCAGAAGTATGATTGCAAGAATCAATATAAGCTTTCGGTGTTTAACAACACCCCTTGAAAAACGCATTATCTCTTACTTCTCACTTTCTTCATAATAATCAACTTCAATTACATCAGGCTTCTGACCCTTGATAATCTTTACGGCGGTAATCACAGTACTGATGTTAAGTATGCCCTCGCAAAGAAGCGACACACCGATCATTATACTGAGAATTCTGCTGCTTCCGCCGGGCATTGCAACAACCGCAACTCCGACAGCAACCGTAATGATTGCAAGAGCTAAAATCAGCCACCACTGATCAATGCCGAATTTCTTCGAATCAATGGCAATCTGAATTTTAAATAATCCGTCGGTAAGAATCGAAAGACCTAGGGCGATGCATATGAAATTCATCAGCCCTTCGGGACGCATAAGCATGATCACGCCGAGAGCGATCATCAGGATTCCGAACGCCAGATCATACTGAAAGGCGAGTCTGTAAAGATCCCTTGAAAAATATCCGACAAGACGGATAATTCCGAAGGCGATCAGGACCGCGCCGCAGATAATTCCGATAAGCGATACCGAAAAATCCGGGACCGCAATCATCATAATACCGAGCGCACAGAGTATTACCGAAATAACAATATAGCCGATTTTGGCTGCTTTCATTGAAGAAACGGAACGCATATTATTTTCCTCCCAGTTCCATATCTGATTTTTTCTTTGTAAGTACAGTATATCAGCACCTCCGGAATTCTTGAATAGACAAGTGCTGCCCGGTGTCACAAAACCGGACACAAAGGAATAATTTGCCTGATTTTTAGGCAAAAGGTATACAACTGTCCAAAAGAAAAGCCGCCGCAGGCGAAAAGCTCACCTACAGCGGTAAATAGTTATTTAATTATGTTGATTTATTCCCCGGTGTTTTCAATCAGCTCTTTGATCATCTTGCTGCACATCGGAACAATCTGCTTCAGCGTTGTCATTGCATCATCCGGCATGCCGGTGTTGATCCAGTCGATAAACAAACCGAATATTTCGCATTTTGCAAAAAGAATCACGTTCTTTTTTTTCTGCTCATCGATTTCCCTGTCGCAGAAAACCGTATTGAAATATGCATTTGCAACATACTCGCAGATTTTCATGAGATACTGCTCGTATATATCCCGGTTTACCGAGCTGCAGATGTGCTTTACCGCAGTTTTGTTGTTCAGCGTAAAGCGGAACGCAACCTCAACCGCCTCTTCAAACGACGAAATGTTCGGATATTCGCTTATCAAGGCGTTCGCCGCATCCATGACGATCTCCTCGATAAGTGACGGAATGTCCTGAAAATGATAATAGAATGAATTTCTGTTTATTCCGCAATCCTCGACAATTGCGCGCACGCTTATCTGTGAAAGGGGTTTTTCATTCAGTAGCTTCCAGAATGATTCCTTTATTGCACGTTTTGTAAAGTTAGGCATAAATGCTTCTCCCTAAAATATTCTTGCTTAGACTCACCTATTTATAATACCATATTTAAGCATTTTTCGCAACCGTTATTTATATTTTCAAATTAGAATAAAGCATAATCGAAGACCATGTTTAAAATAATTTACGAAAATTCTTTAAAACCATTGACAATTTAAGCCGTTTATGCTAGAATATATGCCGTTGTCAGAGATGACATGAATATGCGCTTGTAGCTCAGTGGATAGAGTGCCCGGCTACGAACCGGTAGGTCGTGGGTTCGAATCCCCCCAGGCGCGAACTAACGGCTTGCATTTTGCAAGCCGTTTTTCTTTTGCTTTAACTGTCCTGAAATATTACGACTTATAATAACGGAGGAAGCATCCTTATGAATTACAAAGAAACCGAGTGGAACGGATACAAAATGCTTGAGTTCGAATTTGAAGGTCAGAACGCTCTTCTTGTCTTTCCGAAAACTCAAAATAAGCGCAAAAAATGGCTTTTTAAAACCGAATATTTTGGTGCGTTTCCGAAATTCGAGCTTGAAATGCTTGAAAGAGGCTATTATCTTGCCCATGTTGACAATGCAACAAGATGGTGCCTTGACAGCGACACCGAAAGACAGGCAGACTTTGCCGGATTTCTTTCTAAGGAGTTCGGGCTCGAAAAGAAATGCGTTCCCGTCGGCATGAGCTGCGGAGGAATGCAGGCTGTATATCTTGCGGCAAAGCATCCGGAGCTTGTTGCGGCAATTTATCTTGACGCACCGGTAATGAATCTTCTTTCCTGCCCCGGAAGCGTCGGTGCATCAAAGGGCTGCATGCTTGAAGAATTTACAAACGCAACCAATATGACCTTAGCCGACCTTATAAACTACAGAAAGCATCCGATTGACTATGCAGACAAACTTCTTGAAAACGATATCCCGGTTTTCCTTGTCTGCGGAGACAGCGACACGATTGTTCCGTATAAGGAAAACGGAGAGCAGCTTTATAACATGTATAAGGAAGGAAACGGCAGAATCGAGCTTGTCTTAAAGCCCGGCTGCGATCATCATCCGCATGGTCTTGAAGACTGCTCGCCGATTGTAAACTTTGTAGAAAAGAATTATTAATCAATACCGGACACGTAAGTAAACCGAATATCACAATTAAAATCAAAACAAGCTGCTCAACGCCTAAAAAGCATCGACCAGCTTGTTTTCTTTATTCGTATTTAACCCTGCTTAACTGCCTGAAAATCAGTCAGCCATCTTATCGCATGTGTACTTGTCTGCCTGCGAAACAACCTGCTCCTTGTAAAGAGCTTCAAGAGTTTCATATCCGAAATATGTGAAATCCCCTCTTGAAATCCTCTCGGAATTGAAGTAGTAGTTTGTAGATACCTTTCCGTACTCATCCCAGTCTACAAAGTTCTCGCCCTTGTCATTCTTGCAGATATCCTCGTAGTATCCGTACCAATAGTATGAGAACGATTCTTCTTTTTCCTTAACGGTTATTTTATAAACGTAAAAGAGCCTGTTGTGAATCGTCCAGTAGGATGAGCTGAAATCCTCTTTTAGGCTAAGGAGATACTTGTTGACAAGCTCAACATTTTCAACACTTACCTCAGAGTCCCAGCCTGCAGTTGTCGATGTAAATATGTCTCTTAAATTTCCGTCGATTTTCTTGTCTGTCTCATCGGAAATGTCCGAAAGACTCGAAATATACTCGCGGAGTCCGCTTACGGTATATTCCTT
The DNA here is from genome assembly GCA_934447715.1 of uncultured Eubacteriales bacterium. Classification (GTDB taxonomy): domain Bacteria; phylum Bacillota; class Clostridia; order Oscillospirales; family CAG-272; genus HGM12657. The sequence continues at coordinate 26,359 of CAKSER010000017.1, forward strand.
TTCACCGCCGCCGAAGGATTTGCCGTATCTTGTGACGAAATCCGAATCCGAGATGTTCTTCTCCGCCTTTACGGTAATCTTATCGCCGTTTGAAAGACCGTTGTTAGAGGATGCAGTAAAATATATTGAGTCAAGCTCGTCTCCGCCGTTGCCCTTTGTCAGGGTCACCGTGCCGTTTGAAGTCATTCCGTCAAAGCTTACCGTAAGGAATTCAAAAGGATCGTATACTTCAACCTTTTCAAGACCTTCTGCTTTAGCTGTAATTTCGAGGTTTTTAAAGGAAAGGCCGAGAGCCTTTCCCATCGACTCAAGAGATTCGCCGAGCTCATCGAGAGTGCTGTCGATATCTACCCTGAGAATAACGGGATCGCCGTTTTTCAGATTATCATAGCTGTTTGCAAATCCGATATCAAGACATTTTGTCAATGTAATATCGGAAGAAAGCGATATTCCGAAAAATGACATAGCGGAATTTGCGGTAAGCTTGTCAATATACTTTTTCAGCTTATCGGTGCTGACAAGGCTGTCGAATTTTTCAGAATCGATCTCGTATTTCGGCTTTGCATAGCCGTCGGCGCCTTCGAATGTAATTTTTACATATTCGCTCATGTCGACAGTCTTTGCGCAGGAAGAAAAGCAGATTACGGTAGCAAGTACAAGCCCCGCAAGCAGGATAAGGGTAATGATTCTTTTCATTTTTCATTTTCTCCTTTATTTTGCTTATTTCTTTTATAAAGATTGATATATCATAAAAATATATTAACAAATAATGTTCAAAATGTCAAGATTTTGTTGATAAAATAAAAATCAGATGTAAAACTGTCGAATTACATCTGATTTTCGGATTTTTAAATAAACTATTCCGCCTCAACTGAATACGATTTACTGCCTATTACAACCGAACAGCTTTTCCCTTTTTCAAGCCTCGGCGAGGTATAATACAGCTTCCCTGTGCCAATATCTGCGCTTTCATTAAAAAGCTCCGTACCTTCAAAGAAAAGACTGATTTTGTCGTCCGTCTTCATATTTGACGGCAGAGAAAGCGAAATGTAGGGAGAAGAGGAATCAATCGGATACGGCGAGATAAATTCGCCTGTCGAAATGACCTCCGCGCCTTTAACAACAGCCGAGCTTGCGGCAAAATTGAAGACCGTATCTCCTGCAAACAGCCTGTAGCTGCCGCCGGCAAGCTTCAGACTGCTTACCGACTGGAGCGCGTCCTTGCCGGATCGGATAAGAATATCCGAATCGTATATGCACACATAGCCTTTTTCGCTGTTGCTTTCATTATTGCTCTTGATCCCGTCGCTTCCGGCAGAAAGCTTAAGGCTTGCATTTGCAATTCTCACGCTGTCTTTTCCGACTATTGCACTGCTCGGGGAGGAAACCTCGAGGCTGCACGCGCAAATCTTTAAATCGTCCTTTGAGACAATTCCGTGCTTGTACGCAGCCTTTATATTAAGAACTCCGCTTCCGTTGATAACAAGATCCGAGCGCGAGAAAACAGTCGCGTCACAACCTGTATCGTTGTTATAAACAGCGTAATACTTCCCGTCGGAAAGCGTGTTTTCTGTTCCCTTTAAGGAAGTGATGAACACCTTGTCGGCTTCTTGGATATAGATTGCGGAATTTCTTTCGCAATAGATGTTGACACCGTTTAAAACGATCTGAATCTTGCTTAAGCTGTCCGAATCGACGCGCACCTGCCCGAAAAAGCTTCCGTTTAACACATAAACGCCTGCATCAAAGATGAACACCTCCGCCCCGTTGCGTTCAACAGAGGCGCCGAGTCCGTCAATCTCTACCCCACTATCCTTGAAGTTTATATATGTAGCATCCTCGCTGTCATAATATCCAAGGAGATCCTTTTCAGTAAAGCAGTTGTCATATTTTGAAAGATCCGGCTTATCGGTATCGGAATCCGGTTTAAAGTCCGGTTCGGTTATCGAATCTGTTACAGAAGCTGTTTCTGAATTATCGGATGCCGATGCAGAATCATCGGGAACCGGTCTGCCTTCGCACGCCGACAGTATAAAAACAGATAGAATCAGAAAAATAACAAATTTCTTCAAAGCATTTACCCCTTTATCTTATCCCAGTAGTCTTTTGCAGCCTGCTCGGTTTTGTTAAGTCCGTATTCGTAATATTTTCTGTCCTTTATGTCGTCCGGGAGATACTGCTGCTTTACATAATGGTTCTTGTAATCGTGCGGATATTTATAGCCTGCATAGTTATTTGTAACACGAAGACATGGCGGAACGGTTCTTCCCTTTCCGTTTTCAAGATCGGTTTTAGCACTATCGTATGCAAGATATGCACTGTTAGATTTCGGCGCGGTTGCAAGAAGAATTGCCGCATCGATAAGCGGAAGCCTTGCCTCCGGCATGCCGACATCCTTTGCAATCTCTACGCAGGAGCGCACAACCGGAATAACCGACGGATAGGCAAGACCGATATCCTCACACGCAATTACCTGAAGCCTCCTGCACGCTCCGAGCAGGTCTCCGCCCTCTAGGATATGCGCAAGATAAAACGCCGCCGCATCGGGATCAGAGCCGCGTATCGACTTCTGAAGGCAGGAAAGCATGTCATAGTGCACCGTTCCGTTCTTGTCAAAGTTGCCGATGCGGTCAAACGAAAGCTCTTCGACGACATTTTTTGTAATAGCGGCATCCGATGCAAAAAAGGACTGTTCAAGAAGATTTACCGCCCTTCTTACATCCCCTGCGGCAGATGCAGCTATATATTCAAGCGTCTCATCATCTGTCGTTTTCTCGGTTCCGGTTTCCTTATTTATAATATCAAGCGCCCTTTTAAGAGCCGGAACCATCTCATCCGTCTTTACCTCCTTGAATTCGAAAACCGCTGATCTTGAAAGAATCGCGTTGTAAACATAAAGACGCGGATTTTCGGTAGTAGACGCGATAAGAGAGATTCTTCCGTCCTCGATAAACTGCAAAAGCGATTGCTGCTGCTTTTTGTTGAAATACTGTATTTCGTCAAGATAAAGAAGCACGCCGTTTGCGCCCATCAGCGTACCTGTATCTGCAATAACATCCCGAATATCGGAAAGTGACGCGGTCGTTGCATTCAGCCTTCTTATACACATCGACGATCTGCTTGCAATAATCTCCGCAGCGGTCGTTTTTCCTGTGCCGGGAGGACCGTAAAAAATCATGTTAGGAAGGTAGTTTTGATCGCAGAGCCTTCTGATTGTGCCGTTTTCACCGAAAAGATGCTTCTGTCCAACCATTTCATCAAAGGATTTCGGTCTTATTTTTTCCGAAAGAGGTATTCTCGGCATATATTCTGCATCCTTTCATTTTTATTATTATTTAAAATTGCTCTTAATGAGTATATCAAATTTTAAAAGACAAGTCAAGGCAAGCTTGAAATACTGAATTAAATGTGTTAAAATCTATTTATTAATTCGTATTATCGGATGCCGGAGGCTTAAATGAATCTGAACAGCTTATCTATTCACGAAAAGGTATGCCAAACGATGATCGTAAAGGCAGACCCTAAAAAGCATATACGTCTTTACGGAAGCATAAAGGGCTTTCTTGAAAAATACCCGGTCGGAGGAATATTTATCGGAACCGAAATGTTTCTTTCGGGAGACTTTGATCTTGACGGGATCAGAAAAACTATAGAGGAGTATCAACGATATTCAAAGGTGCCGCTCCTTGTCGCAGCGGATGCGGAAAGAGGCATCAGCTTTCTTCCGGGCAATTTCACAGACTATCCCCCATGCATGGCACTCGGCTCGGCAAAGGACAGTGAGCTTGCATATAACTACGGTGCAGCTATTGCAAAGGAGGCAAGAACCGTCGGAATCAACTGGACATTTGCGCCGGTCTGCGACCTCAATATAAACAGATATAACGAAATTGTAGGCGTAAGAAGTATTTCAAATGATCCGAATCTTTCATCCGAAATGCTTAAAAGCGAAATTGAGGGCTTTGCCGAAAACGGCGTTCTTACAACAGGAAAGCATTTCCCCGGAGACGGCTGCGATGTAAGAAACCAGCATATCGTAGGCTCTGTAAACAACCTTTCAAAAGAGGAATGGATGAATACCTACGGCAGGGTTTATAAAGCCGTGTTTGATGCCGGACTTGCTTCTGTAATGGTGGGACATATATCGGTCCCGGCATTTCAAAACGACTCGGTAAACGGCATCTATCCTCCGGCGACACTTTCAAAGGATGCAATCGGGCTTCTTAAAAACACTCTTTGCTTCAAGGGTGCGACAATCACCGACGCAATGGACATGGGCGGCTTTGTGCGCTTCAGATTCAGCAGAAAAGATGCCGAGCTTGAAGCCTTTAAATCCGGAATTGACATGATGCTGTGGCCGAGAGACGAAACGGCGGATCTGATCGAAAATGCAATCGAAAGCGGCGACATTCCGCTTTCAAGGCTCAACGACGCAATAGACAGAATCGCATTCATGAAGGGCAAGCTTGAAGAGTTCGGCTTCGGCGCAGAAGAAAATACCGATCCGGAATTTTCAAAAGAGACGGCAGACAGCCTTGCAGACAGGGCTTCGACGCTTGTAAGTAACTCGCTTGGTCTGCTGCCTCTAAGTAAGGACAAGATAAAAAAGATAAGAATCGTTACAGCATCCGAATGCTTTCTCTGCTCACCCGAGGAGGCAGAGAGCGCAACCCTAAAAAAAACCGAAAAGATCGCTTCTATGTTTGAAAAGCGCGGTGCTAAGGTCGATATTAAAACAAAGTGGGATGTCTATCTTTCCGACTATGAGGCAGGAGAAATCGACTGCGATTATGACCTGATCCTCTATCTTGCATTTGCAAATTCCGCTCTGCCGATGTACTCAAGAGAGCTTGTAAATCTTCACTCTGCGCAGAGGTTCGACAATGACAAAACAATTGTCATGGTAATAGGTACTCCCCATTATCTTAAGGAATACTTCCCTGTTGCAGAAAGTGCAATTCATACCTATGATAACGAGCGCTGCCTTGAGGCTGCTGTCGCTTCGATCTACGGCGAAAAGCCGTGGCTCGGCTCGCTTCCGATTGCCTAAATAAGCCGCTTATAAAAAATCAGAGCCGTAAGGCACCCAAAAAAGGCGCGATACGGCTCTGTTTTATTTTAGAATTTAAAAGGATTCAGCTGATCTTATAAAGATTTGCATGCAGCTCGTCGATAAGCTTTACCGCCTTGTTAAGAAAGCTGTTTACCTCGGCTCCGCCGAGATCGTAATTTGTCATTACGGTAATAATGTACGGATGCTCGTCATATACAATTGCCCAGTCGTTGTATGAACCGGTGTCCCATCCGTATTTGTGTGCAACAGATCTGCCCTTTAAGACATCCGGAATGATCTTCGTGTAGCTTGAATTAAGAAGCCAGCTTTTAAAATCCGCCGAATGTGTGCCGCCGCTTTCGATATAGCTGTATATCGCCTTCATGACCTTTCCGGCGTCCGGAGCGGTTGCGGCACCGACATCCTTTTTTATCGACTGCGCACCGACAGAGGTTGCAACCGACAAAACCTTTCCGGCACCGTATTCCTTTACAAGCTGCTTATACGCAACACAGTCGCTGTACATAATCATGTACTTTATCAGCTCATAATTTGTAAGCTCCGTTCCGTAGTCCATCGCCTTGATTTTCCCGGTGCCCGAATTATAATCCTTTTCAGTATAGGTATAAATATTACCAAGCGACTGCTCTGCGCTCTTGTCAAGAAAAATTCCGAGAGCGAGCGGAGCCTTTATGCAGCTGGCGGATCTGATGACGGTATCCGAGCCGAAGGAATATGTGTATCCGGTTTCGATATCCTCAAAATAGACAGAAATTTTCGCATCCTCATAGGTATATGACTTATTACCGTCCTCGTTGGCATTCTCGACCTTTCTCTTCGGCGCTTCGTTTTCAAGAAGATTGTTTAGCTTTTCGACAAGCTCCTTCTGCGCTTCAAGATCTATATTTGCATTTTTTTCATAAACTTCAAGCTGCTTTTTGAGCTCTTCGATTTCCCCGTTCTTTTTTTCAAGCTCGGAATTTGCCGCTTCAAGCTCGTTTTCAAGACTCTTTAATCTGTCGGAATCCGAAAGTTCCTCGATCTCCTTTTTAAGCTTTTCAAGCTCCTTTAAAAGAGCCGCCTTTTCCTCGTTTGCCTTTGTATAGCTTTCGTAAAGCTCGTTATACCTGCCTTCATCCGAGGAATTTGACAGCTTGACATAGAAAAGCGCGGTAAGAGCAACAGACAGTGCGGTGATTACCGCAAGAATAATACAGATCGCAAAAAGATAGCTGTTGCTTTTCGATTTTTTGCGCTTTTTTGCTTTTTTGCGCACCGGATAAGAATCGTTTTCGCTGTCGATTCCGTATCTGTTTCTGTTTTCGTTCAATACTATACCTCCGAATCATTATTCAAGTTGTATTTTTGTTTTGACCAACCTTCATATCCGCTGCTTTCCTGTCGGTTTGATGGTCAGATTAGCAGTATTCTTTTACAGGCTCTGCTGCATGAGTGACAAAGCCACACTTTGTAAGCTGATCGGCGGCAATATCTGCCTCCTGCTTCGTTTTAAAAACACCGAAGGTTGCAAGTCCGCTTCCGCTCATCATCGCTTTGAAAGCGCCGAGGGATTTTATAAGCTCCTTAAGTTTAAAAAGCCTGTCATTATAAAGCTGCTCAAAGCAGTTGTACATGTATCCGGATATTTTTTCAATGTCATCCTTTGCCTCAAGACCCGAAATAAGCTTATCGAACAGCTCATCCTTTGCGTCTGTTCCGGTAAGATCAAGCCTTCTGTATGCCTCGGCTGTGGAAAACTTTCCTTTTACCTCGGTTATCGTAAAAAAGCAGCCCTCAAGAGGTGAAAGAGGCTCAATAAGCTCACCGATTCCCTCTGCCCTCGCGGTTCCTCCGCAGACACAGAACGGAACATCCGCCCCTATTTTAAGTGCAATTTTCCTAAGCTCAAAAACAGAAAAGGGATATTCAAACAGCTCGTTAAGTCCTCGCAAAACCGCAGCCGCATCCGCACTTCCTCCGCCGAGCCCCGCGGTCATCGGAATGCTTTTTTTCAGGGTTATTTTTACTCCGTAGCTTTTTTTCAGCCTTTCAAAAAACCTCTCTGCCGCAATATAGCAAAGATTATCCTGCTTTTTGATATTTTCACTGTCGGATAATACTATTCCCCCGCCGAAAACCGATTCAATCGCTACAATGTCGGAAAGAGAAACAGTCTGCATTACCGAACGGATATTATGATACCCGTCATCGCGCCTGCCTGTGACATCGAGAAACAGATTCAGCTTTGCATATGCATTTTTTACGGTACTTTTCATTTGAACACCTTGTAGATAATGCTCTTTTTGATCTTGACTGCCTTAAAGGTGCAAAGCTCCTGGCAGCAATAGCATTTAATGCAGTTTTCCTTTATGATTTTTGCCTTTTTGTCCTTTAAAACAATCGTTTTCCTCGGGCAGCTTCTGACACACAGTCCGCAGCCCCTGCATGCTGCTCTGTCGATTACCGGCCTCGGCTGCAGAAAAGGAGGAATAAGATCGAATCTTTTTGAAAGCTTTGTATCCGGCGGAACAAAATCGGGGATTCGAATATCCTCCACCCTCTCCCCGATAATTTCAAGTTCCTTATAGCTTGACGGGCACAGACCTCTTTC
>CAKSER010000018.1 GCA_934447715.1 uncultured Eubacteriales bacterium
GTACAAGGCGGCTTCCGCTGAGGACAGCTACACATTCGGTAAGAGCACTGACGTTGCATCCCAGGTTTACTGCGGACCGTTCCTCGTTCAGAAGCTCGAGAAGGATTCCGAAATCTACCTTGTTCGTAACAAGAACTACTACAAGAACACCGAAACAACAATCGATTCCATTAAATGGGTTGCAGACGCAGGCGAGGACCTTGTTGCTCTCTATAATGATACAGTAGCAGGAACCTATGCAGGCATCAGCGTTTCTAACGAAACAACACGTAAGCTTGCTACAGACGACGGAAACTTCGACAAGTACGCTTACATTTCGGAGACAACCTCCACAACATATTTCGGCGGTCTTAACCTCAACCGCGGAACCTTCGCTCTTTCCAGCGGCGCTTGCCCGTCTCCTCAGACAGAGCAGGCTAAGATCAGCACACACAATGCAATGCAGAATATCAACTTCCGCAGAGCAATCCTGTTCGCATTCAACCGTCAGACACAGAACGCTATTTCCCGTGGTGAGCTCGCTCTTACCAACCTCCGTAACATGTACTGCTCGCCTGATTTCGTATCTCTCGATGCAGAGACAAAGGATGAAGACGGACATACATTTGCGGCTGGAACAACCTACGGTGAGCTTGTTCAGCACTTCTGCGACGAGCTTGACCTCGGTATCAAGGTTGCAGACGGTCAGGACGGCTGGTACAATCCCGAAAAGGCAGCTGAGTGCCTTAAGAAGGCTGTAGAAGAACTCGGCGATACTGTTTCCTACCCGATTCAGATCGACGTAGTATACTACTCTGCTAACGACCTCAACACAGCTCAGGCTGCAGACTTCAAGAAGTCTGTTGAGGAAAACCTCGGCAAGGACAAAGTTCAGGTTAACCTTGTTGAAGCTACAACAACAGATGATTTCTACGCTTGCGGCTACCGTGCAACAAACGGAGAAGCTGGTAACTACGACATGTTCTGGGGCTCCGGTTGGGGTCCTGACTACGGTGATCCTAAGACATACCTTGACACCTTCAAGGGCTTAGGTGCCGGCTACATGACAAAGGTTATCGGCCTGTTCTGATAGCAGAATAGCTGTATAAGCTGTAATTAACTACAGTTGATGCACTTTGATCGCATGGGGGGATTTCTCCCCCTATGCGATTTAAAATATTTATCGGTCTCGTATCTCACTGTCTGAAAAAGCTAAGCACTGTTTTCAAATTTGCGATTAATTGGCGGTATATAAGGGCGTTTTTGTATTTTTAAAAATTTGTCCGATCCGATGGCAATCCGCAATCCATGCGTCTTGTCCGGAATTTTTGTCGGATTGTCGGAAAACAGCTTTGACATTCAAAAGAGTATGCAGGCAATTTCTTGTTTATTTGGAAATTAGTCTTATTCAGGCTGCTATTTTCGGCGATTCGCCTTTTTTATTATAAATTGTTGTAAAGTTTTTATGTATCGGAGTGTTATCGGTAATCGGCTAACCGTCACTTCGGTATGCAGCCGGCTTATTCGGCTTATAGACTTATAAATTTATAAAATCATTCAGGCAAATTCGTCGGATCTTAATACCGGCTTATAAAAAATTTTGAAGCCGCTCCGAAAATTTTTGAAATTATTTTGAAATCCGGAATTCATTTCGATATCCGGCGGTCATTATGAAAAACATTTTGAAGATTATTTTGGAGACAGAGCTTAGCTTTTTCAGTTGAGTCTGAAAAGTTATTTACCCCAAAGTATATGTGCCGTGAATGCCGATCGGCTTCCTCTGCACATATCAAGCAAGTAACGAAAAGGAGAATATAGTTGAAGATTTTCTTTGATTAGAACACTGTGTTATGAAAAAATACATGTTGAATCGCATACTCTTTTCACTCTTCTCTTTGCTGGTTGTTGTTGTTGTTGTAATGCTGCTTGTATACTCCTGCATAGATAGAAGCGTTGTTTTCCAGACGGATGATATCTGGAACAAAAAGAGTAATAATGACAGAGCAATATACGAATATAACATGTACCAAAAGTACGGTTATCTTACATATGAAGATTACAGCGCGTTTGTAAAGGCAAAATATCAGGAACTTTACGGAGACGAGTATACCAAGCAAAGCGATTATCTGAAGGCGAAGATTGCAATTAATAAGCCGGATTCCTATATGGAAAATGAAACGGTTAAGGAATTCATCAAGCTTTACGAGGATAAGGGCTATACAATTAACTATCTTGAGCCGATCACCTATTCCGACGGATCGAACAAGCCCGGCGGAGGTGCTTATCTTGTCGCGGTTAACGAAAAGAATGTTTTCTCGCGCCTCCTGGATTATTTAAAGAACTTCGTCAGAATCGAAACCACCGACATGGTAAAGGACGAAAATCTGACCGACCGTTATATCAGATTCGAAAAGGATCCGTATTCGAACCTTTTTGCTGTAGTCGGATCCGGTACGCAGCACAAGTACCTTCTGTACTTCGACGGCAGATTTCCGTTTATTCATCAGAACTTCATTTCGCTGAACCTTGGAACGTCATATACGACCTACCGCGGCTCGGAGATTACCGATGTAATGAACAATCCGACAGGTGATCTTGTTTCGTACAATCAGCAGTTCCCGACGATGCTCGGAACCGACGAATATGCAGAAACCGCAATCGATTTCCATTCGGTAACATATAACTCGGGAAAGATCAGCGATGTGGAGAGAACTCAGTTTACCGACAACTATACGGTATACAACTTCCACAGAAGCGGACTTTCTCTTCTTGAAAACTCCTTTGTAATCGGTATTTTCGCAATGCTGATCGCGTACCTGCTCGGTCTTCCGCTCGGAATTCTCATGGCAAGACGCAAGGATAAGCTTGCCGACAAGCTCGGAAATATCTATATCATCTTCATTATGTCGGTGCCTTCTCTTGCATATATCTTTATGTTTGCCGCAATCGGAACGTCGCTGTTCAAGCTGCCGTACAAGTTTGCAAATGCAGAGGTAAAGATCCTTGCATATATTCTTCCTACAATTTCTCTTGCTCTTCCGTCAATCGGAAGCCTGATGAAGTGGATGAGACGCTACATGATCGACCAGATGAATGCGGATTACGTCAAATTCGCAAGAGCGCAGGGTCTTTCGGAGAGCGAGATATTCAATATACACATTTCAAGAAACGCAATGATATATCTTGTTCACGGTATTCCGTCCAGCATTCTCGGATGCCTTACCGGAGCAATCATCACAGAGCGTGTATATGCGGTCCCCGGTGTCGGAAACCTGCTTACTACGGCGCTCAATACTCACGATAACGGAGTAATCGTCGCCTGCACGGTATTCTATACCTCGCTCTCGATCATTTCGCTTATTCTCGGCGACCTTCTTCTTGCAAAATATGACCCGAGAATCTCACTGTCTGAATCGAAAGGAGGCGGAAGATAATGGATAATCAGAACAGAGACGATCTGTTTAGATTTGTCGACAACAACGCTATCGATTCGGAAAAGATCATAGCTCCGAGATATTCATACTGGAAATCGGTCTTCCGCGTCTTTTTCAGAAAAAAGATCAACATTGTGCTTCTGGTAGCACTGGTTCTGATCGTACTTATCGCATTTGTCGGACCGACATTCTGCCCGTATGATCCGTGGGAGAACGTTTCGGATTCGAAATCCTTCAACCTCAGCCCCTCCGCTGCGATGAGCTACTTCGGCGAAAGCTCGCTTAAGTGGTCGCTTGGAACAGGTGCTATGGGCAACTCGATTATGTACGGAATTATCTCGTCGGCTCGAACCTCGCTTGAGCTTGCCGTTATCTGCGCCGCAATCAATATGATTGTCGGTATCATTGTCGGAGCTATCTGGGGATATTCGAAGAAGTTTGACAAGGTAATGCTTGTTATATACAACATTGTCGCAAACGTTCCTTCGATATTGCTTATTTCGGTTCTGGTTTACATAATCGGTTCCGGCTTCTGGCAGTTTATTCTGGCACTTACGATTACCGGATGGATGTCGATCGGATATTTCTTCCGTACACAGGTAATGGTCATCCGTGACCGTGAATATTCGCTTGCTTCAAGATGTCTCGGCACACCGATCCCGAGAATGATCTCGAAGAACATTCTCCCGTTCCTTACCTCGGTTATAGTTACGGTGCTTGCAACAGAGCTTCCGTCCTATATTTCGATGGAGGTATTCCTTTCCTACATCGGAGTTGGACTCAGCGCAAGCGTTCCGTCTCTCGGAAGAATGATTCAGCAGGCACAGTCATCATTCCTTGTATTCCCGTGGGAGTTCTGGCCGCCGGTTGCGGTCGCTTCCGCTATAACAATTATCCTGTATGTTTTGGGTCAGAACCTTGCAGATGCATCCGACCCGAGAACACATATGTAATGAGGTGAGAGTATGGCAGAAAAGAATGATAAGAGAATACTTCTCTCACTTAAAAATGTCGATGTCAAGTTCAACGTCCGCGGAAGAATTCTTTCCGCGATCAGAAATGTCTCGCTTGATATCTATGAAAACGAATCTCTTGCGATCGTCGGCGAGTCCGGATCCGGTAAATCGGTACTTACAAAGACATTTGCCGGTCTTCTCGATTCGAACGGATTTATTTCGAACGGAAGCATCATCTTCTCGGATGATGAGATCTCGAAAACCGATGTTACTCTCACAGCGCGCAGAAAAAGCCTTTTAAAGAATGTTACAAACACACTCAACAGCTATTCCCGTCTTGAACGCGGAAGCAAGGAGTATGTTGAATATCTTGCTTTAAAAAAGGAGATTGAGCTTGCAAAAACCGCAACGGCAGAGCAGGAGGACGAGTTCAGAAAGAAAGACAAGCAGCTTGAGGATATGATTGTCGACAAGACAAACTATCTCTGGACGCTTGACAAGAAGAACGACTCCGAGGAGTATACGAAGGCAACAAAGCTGATAAGCGAATATAAGGCGGAAAAGAAGGAGCTTGAAAAGAAGCACAAGGCAGAGGTAAGGAAGCGCAAGCATCTTTATAAGAACGACGCTGCCCGTATAAGTGCCGATAAGGAAAAAATGCAGCAGCTGCTTGAGCTGCGCCAAAAGAAGATTGCAACACCCGACAAGGAGGGCAACCCCTTCGGACTTTCGGATGAGGTTATCGAGCGCAACAAGAGAATCGGCTATGAGGTTCTGCTTTCTATCGGAAGATATCCGCTTAAGAGCCAGCTCCTCTTTGTCCCGAAGCTCAAAAAGGCGTTTAAACTTGCAATGCGCATCGGCGAGGATTTAAGCAATCCCGAGGTGCTGAACAGAATCTTTGAGGTCGTTGCCTTCCGCGTTGAGTTCCGCTCCTATGACGAAGAAAAGGGCGTTCTTCACGGATATGCGATCCTTGACTGCGCAAAGGTTAAGTATACAAACGACTGGCAGCAGATTCGAGGCTGCAGAATAGCTACAGTCTTCCAGGATCCGATGACATCGCTTAACCCGGTTATCACAATCGGAAAGCAGATCATGACGGTTATAACAAAGCACCAGAAATGCTCGAATGCCGAGGCTAAGGCACGCACGCTTGATATTATGCGCAAGGTTGGTATCCCCGAGCCGGAAAAGAGATTCAACGACTATCCGTTTGAGTACTCCGGCGGAATGCGCCAGCGTATTGTAATTGCAATTGCGCTGTCCTGCCAGCCTAAGATTCTTATTTGCGATGAGCCGACAACGGCGCTTGACGTTACAATTCAGGCACAGATTCTCCGCCTGATCAAGGATCTTCAGCACGAGCTCGGCTTTACAACGGTATATATTACCCACGACCTCGGCGTTGTTGCAAATGTTGCAGAACGCGTTGCCGTTCTTTATGCAGGTCAGGTCGTTGAGGTCGGAACCGTAGAGGATATCTTCTATGATCCGCGCCATCCGTATACATGGGCACTTCTTTCGAGCCTTCCGCAGCTTGCAGAGCGCGGAAGCGAGCTGTTCTCGATTCCGGGAACTCCTCCTTCGCTTTATAACAAGATTGTCGGCGATGCTTTTGCGCCGAGAAACAAGTACTGTCTTGCAATAGACTTTGTGGAGGAGCCGCCGATATTCGAGGTCAGCCCGACACACTGGGCAAAGACCTGGCTGCTTGACCCGAGAGCGCCGAAAACCGAGATTCCGGAAAACATTCGCAATCTCCATGAAAAGATCATGAAAACCCATGTGGATTTCGACGAATAAGGAGGCAGCAGATGGATAATAACGAAAAACAGGTATTGCTGTCGATACGCAATTTGGACGTTGTGTTCAATAAGGGTAAAAAAGCCTTTAAGGCAGTTGATAATGTCAGCTTTGATATCTATAAGGGAGAGACGCTTTCCCTTGTCGGCGAGTCCGGATCCGGCAAGACAACGATCGGACGCGCAATTGTCAGAATTAACCCCTGCTCTGCAGGAGAAATATACTACAACGGAAAGAAGATTTCCGGCAGGCTCCGCCGCAAGGACGACAGAGAGGTAATCCGCAAGATCCAGATGGTATTCCAGGATCCTGCTGCATCTCTTAACGAGCGTGCGACTATCGAGTATATTATTTCCGAGGGTCTGTATAACTTCCATCTTTATAAGGATGAAAAGGACAGAATTGCAAAGATTCAGAAGATCACACGCGAGGTCGGACTTCTTCCCGAGCATTTGACGCGTTATCCGCACGAGTTTTCCGGCGGACAGCGTCAGCGTGTCGGACTTGCACGTTCGTTTGTCATGGAGCCGGAATTCATTGTTGCAGATGAGCCGATTTCTGCTCTTGACGTATCTATCCGTGCGCAGGTTCTGAATCTTATGAAGAAGTTCCAGCAGGAAAGAAATCTTACATATCTGTTCATTGCCCATGACCTTTCGATCGTTCGCTTTATCAGCGACAGAATCGTTGTTATTTACAAGGGCAAGATAATGGAAATTGCGGAATCCGAGGAACTCTTCCACTATCCGCTCCATCCGTATACCAAGTCGCTTATGTCGGCGATCCCGGTTCCGGATCCGATTATCGAGAAGGAAAAGAAGCTCTTTGTTTACGATCCTTCGCTCCACGATTATTCGACCGAAAAGCCGGAGCTTGTTGACATCGGAAACGGACATATGGTTTACGGAAGCCCGTCGGAGATTGAAAGATACAAGGAAATCCGTTTCGGAAAATAAAAATGCCGGGGCATTGTTTTTCAATGCCCCACTTTTTTAGGCTGCAGCCGGTATTGGCTGTTCACAAAGGCTTTAGACAAAGAATGCCGATTTAATGCAGAAACGGGAAAAAAGAATGCGGCAGCAAAAGGGACGGTCGTGAGTATGGCAAAAGATATAAAGGAAATAGAGGTATCAACAAAGCATCTCGGGCTTCGGATTACCGGATTTGTTTTGGCATTGGTGATCGCTGTAGCTGCCTTCGGCTACGGAGTCAGCAGGATCGGTCATAAGGACCCCGGATATTATAATATCGAGGCGGATGCATCGGATGAGGTGCCGTTTTACAGAAACGGAATTAATCTGACATATCGTTTTGATGGAAAGAGCGATGAGATCAAAGCTGAAATGAATTCGCTTAAGGCTGTTTACGGCTCGGTTCTTTTAAGCAGCTATAAGCTTCTTGACTGTGATAACGAATATTCCGGATATGCAAATATCGCAACCCTGAATAAGAATCTCGGCAAAGAAATTGAGCTTGGCGATGAGCTCATGTGGATAATTTCCGACGCATACACCAAAACTCTTGAAAAAAAGGGAATGAATCTGTTTGCCGGGGCTCTTATTTCCGAGTGGGACAGCATTCTTTCGCTTGATGAGCTAGGGGATTTCGATCCGGCAGATAATCCGCAGATCGCAAAAAGGCTTTCGGAGCTTGCAGAAAAAACCTCGGAGCTTTCCGCCTTTTCGATAACGAAAACCGCAGAAAACAAGGTTAAAATTTCGATAGACAGCGGATATCTTGAATTCCTTAAAAGCAACGGCTATACAGGAAGTATAATTACGACAGGCAGAATGACCGAAGCATACAGGCTCAAGCTGATAAGAGACGAGCTTGAAAAGAACGGATATACAAACGGATATCTGTACTCCTCAAGCGGTTTGACGCTTTCGCTTTCCGGTCATGACGACGGCGAATATGCCATCTACGGGCTTGATGATGAGGGCGATACAATAAGATACGCCGGGATAACCGCCGGGAAAAATGCCGCAAGCAGCTTTCTTAGGTCGTTTCCGCTGACAAAGGGCGAGACGATGTATCACGATCTCGGAAGCGGAAAATATTATAACCCGAATTTCTCGCTTGAAACCGGCAGCTTTCCCAATCAGCTGCTTTCAGGCTGCACTGTCAGATATGACGGGGACATTGTCGAGGCGTGCTACGAAAATATAAAGTTTTTCAGTATGGAGAGTAGGGAGGAGATCGAAGCCTCATGCTCGGCTTCTTCTACATTTGCCTGCATCTTTATATCCGATCCGGTTCTGTACACGAACGGGACAACATCGGTTCGCGCGGAAAAGGATATTACCGTAAAGGAAATCAATAAATAAAAATATCGCACCGTCGGTATGCGCCCGAATCCCGGGTACATCACGGTGCGATTTTTGTGCTTTGGTGAAAGCAGCTGATTAAAAGCAGGGACTATATCTGCTTGTGAACGCTTTTGTATTCGTCGTAGTACTTGTAAAAAGGGCAGTGTGCGGCTTTGTTTTCGCTTAATCTGTAGATATCGTCCTCGTCCATGTCAATCGTGCAGGCGTTGTCTCCGAGATCGTCGACATAGTCAAAGTATTCACAGGTTTCACATGAGGGCTTCAGCTTGAAGCCGGTCTTTTTCTTGTTTTCCATAACAAAACCTCATAAAAGTCAAAATAAAAGTCAGGACATCGGTAAAATCATCGGCGCAAAGAGCTGTCAGTACGGAGAGCAGACGGTACGCCGAGCCGCCGGCACAAAGAGACCTTAGCACACAAAGAGACCGTCATTCCGCGGAGAGTAGACGATATACAGAGCCGCCAGCGCCACAGTCGGGCGCGTTATACGCGTTATAATTGGGAGGCAACCGCCGAAAATGCATGAAAATGTGCCTCACTGCGAATATTAAGCCGCAGTCTTTATAAAGTATACACCTCTTTTTTCTCTTTTTCAAGAACTTGTCACCGAAAAAGTCAATGCGGTCGATGGTTTGTTATAAAAATCCGGGTGCTTGCCCTGTGAGTCTCTGCAGGCGCGGATAGTCTCAGCCTTAGCACACTCAAACGAAGAAAGCCCCGAAAGGCGTAATGCCTTCGGGGCTTTGATGCTGATGCTTTTTCGTTTCCCTTGAAATAATTCCGAAACCGATTATCTCTTTGAGAACTGCGGAGCACGACGTGCGGCCTTGAGACCGTACTTCTTTCTCTCCTTCATTCTCGGGTCGCGAGTGAGGAATCCCGCCTTCTTGAGAAGTGGACGGTAGTTCTCGTCTGCCTGAACAAGAGCCTTTGCAAGACCGTGGCGGATAGCACCTGCCTGTCCGGAGAATCCACCGCCGTTAACGCGGCAGATGATGTCGAACTTGCCGAGTGTTTCTGTTACATTAAAAGGCTGATTGACGATGAGCTTGAGAGTCTCAAGTCCGAAATAATCGTCCATATCTCTGCCGTTGATGGTTACAACGCCTGTGCCCGGAACTATGCGGACGCGTGCAACCGATTTCTTTCTTCTGCCTGTTCCGTAGAAGTACGGTTTTGAACTAGTATACATATTATCTTACGTCCTTTCCGTGAATTAAAGCTCAACAGGCTTCTGAGCCTCATGTTTGTGCTCTGCACCTGCGTAAACCTTGAGTCTTGTGAGCAATGTCGCACCGATTGTGTTCTTCGGAAGCATTCCGCGAACTGCGAGCTTCATTGCAAGCTCCGGCTTCTGTGCCATAAGAGTCTTGTACTGAGTCTCCTTAAGTCCTCCGATGTATCCGGAGTGACGGCGGTAGTACTTCTGCTCGAGCTTCTTTCCCGAAAGGGTTGCCTTTGCAGCGTTAATGATGATGACAAACTCTCCGCAATCTGCATGAGGTGTAAATTCAGGACGATGCTTGCCTCTGAGAATGGTAGCGGCAGCAGCTGCTGTTCTTCCGAGCGGCTTATCTGCTGCATCGATAACGTACCATTTACGCTCGATCGTCTCTTTTTTTGCCATAAAAGTAGACATTGTTTTTTTTCCTCCGATATATTTTTAGAAAATGTTTTTCCATTTAAACCTTGAAAATTATAGCATACGCCTTTCGTAATGTCAAGGGATTTTTACAAATTTTTTTCAAAATTTCAATTTACCTCCCGAAACGATGCATTTTCCTCTGTTTTTCGTGCAATTATCTCTTGAATTCTCGTTTCGAAAAATAAAAATTATTTGCCGTTTAGGTTCGAAATGAATGCCGTAAGCCTTGACAGGTCGGAAAAAATAAGCTGCTGCATTTTTTTAAGGCTCTGTTCTGCGTTTAATGAAAGCTCGGTTATTCTGAGCGCTGTCAGGATTTCTTCGGTACTCGGATTTCCGGTTAAAATCTCGCATCCGGTGTCGGCAAAGCCGAGAACATTTTCGACCTTCGGGTCATATGAAAGCGCGACCGGAGGAGTGCCGGCAATGACCGAGCAGATCGAGAAATGCAGCCGCTGACCTATCGATTTTTCTGATTTCTTCAGCAGCAGCGCAAGCTCGCTTATGTCATTGCAGACCTTTACGGTTCCGCCGGTAAGATGTGCGGCTTTTTTATTTATTTCGGTATCCGTATTCGGCTGCATCGGCACAAAAACAGGCTCCAGCCGGTTTTCAAGGCAGAATGCCGAGACCGCATTGCATATTCTTCCGAGGCTGTCCTCGCATCCGCTGCGCAGCGAAACTGCAAGGAGGCTTTTTTTCTCATCAGGATTATCGGCTTTCAGATTGCGGATTTCTTCGGTTAAGCTGAATACCGGATCGGCGCCGAGCACTGCTTTTCCGCTCGGAATTCCGAGATCGGTAAGAATTTTCTTTGAATCCGGATCTCTTACAGAAACATATCTGCAAAGGCTTACTGCACGTGCTGCTGCGCTTGCGCCTGCCGATGTATGAATCGGACCGATTCCGTTTGCAAAAAGGACCGGAACAGCCCCCTTAGCTGCGGCATACCGTATAAGCGAGGTGTAGTACAAAAGGCTTTTCAGGCTCGTTCTGTCCTGAAGCACGCCGCCTCCTCCCACAACGAATACGGTGTTTTCGTCAAGGATGCTTGAAAGTGCAAGGAGATTTTTTCTGCCGATTCTTTTAACTCCTTCAGGCAGTGTGTCGGTGTCTGAAAGCACAAAAAGCTTTGCATCGGGAAATGCTTTTTTTAGATGCTCGATTTCGATTTTCAGTATCGCTTCGTCTCCCAAATTGCTAAATCCGAAGTATCCGCAAAAAACAATCTTCATCTTTTCTTTCCTTTGCAATCTTATCTGCTGATATTTTTCTACATTATTTATTTAATTATATTTTATTTGTGGCAGATGTCAATATCGGGCAAAAAAAATCGGGTTAATCGGATATGAGATTGACAAAGGAATTGACAAAAGGGAATAAAAAATATATAATATGTCTTAGGCTGAGGATATCCGAACTTTTATCGCTTGCCACAGGCAATTTACGGTTATTTTCCCTCTTTTCGGCTTGGCAGGGCGCAAACTCACCATAGGGTGAGTTCGCCCAGCCGCAGCGAGCTTGCTCGCTGTTGCCTTCAAAGAGAAAAAATCCCTCGAAAATCTCTCTGTGGCAAGTGCATGCAGTTTTCACGCGCGGATTTTTGTCATAACGACAGAAAAGCCGCAGTGAATACTGTACGTATTTGCAAGGCTTTTGTGGAAGTTAGGGCGGAAATCCTGCACGGAATTTCGCACGTGAAATTCCGTGTGCGAATACCGACAAAAGTTCGGATATCCTCAGCCTAACAGAATGCTTTAAACGAATAGAATTGAATTGAAACAAAATAAAACATCGGAAGGTAACCGATATTTTTGAAAGGATAATACTACAATGAAAAAGCTGAAGAAGATTGCCGCTTTGCTGTTTGTTTGCCTGCTTACGGTTTCTCATGCAGGTGTGTATGTGTCGGCAGACGAAAGCGATGCTGCACTTACAACCGCGAACGATCAGAACCCTGCTGAGACCGAGTCTCCCGATGACGGCAAGCAAGATACCGATCCGAAGGATACCAAGGACACAAAGGATACAAAAGATACAAAGGACAGCACCGCACCGGAAACCGATCCGCCCACACCCGGCAGTGACACCACCGATACAAACAACGGCGGCAATACCACGACCGATGATAAGAACAAGGGCAAGGTTGTTAAAATTGAGGTTTCGGCTCAGCCGAAGATCAATTATGTTTCCGGCGACAAGCTTAATCTTTCCTCGATGAAGGTAAAGCTTACATATGAGTCGGGAAAGACAGAAGAAATCGGATATGCTGATTTTGCAAAGAACGGCATAACGGTTCGAATGTCGAACAATGTTAAATGCGATAACGATGCAGAGGTTTCGCCGAAATACTACAATACCGGAAGGGTAATTGTTTCTCTCGGTGATCTCAGTGCAAGCTCGGTACGTCTTTCGGTAAAGAACAGCGACGGATCGGTGTCGGATAACGATTGCAAGCACGAAAACAAGAATACCGACCGCAAGAACCCGACCTGCGTCGAAAAGGGCTATGAAAAGATTGTATGCGCCGACTGCGGAAAGGAGCTTTCCTCAACCGAGCTTCCTATCGATGAAAACGCGCATGAGTACGGCGAATGGACTGTAACGGTCGAGCCTACCGCTTCGAGCGTCGGATCGCGCACGCGCACCTGCACTCTCTGCAATCATGTTGATACAGAGGAAATCCCGGCTGTAACCGAGGATACCAAAAAGGACACAACAAAGGCAGAGGAAACGACCGCTCCGGTAACAGAGCCGGAAGAAACAAAGCCTGTCACAGACAAAAATGACAGAAAGCTCAACGGTGTTCTTATAGGTCTTATTGTCTTTCTTGTAATTGCGATTATCGCGGTTATTATCATTATCTTCAGAATCAAGAACGCGCCCTCCGAAAACAGCAGATATGCTGACGACGATTACGATGACGGCGAGGATGACGAAGCCGACGAGTACGACGGCGATGACAGCGAAGACGATGACTATGATGATGAGGACGACGAAGACGACTATGACGACGAGGATGACGGTGAATAAAATCCGATAACCACGGATTTTTAAAGCCGGATGAGGCGCTCTTCAAGTTGTTTAAAATCAGAAAAAGGATATCGGAAAAGGGTATTAATAAAAGCAAGCCGCTTTGTCCTGTAACGGACGGGCGGCTTGCTTTGTTATTTTGCTTTTTTATGCTGCAATTCTTCTGCGCCTGCTGCCGACTGCCGGCTGCCCGAGCTGCTGCCTAGGCTGACTGCCGTTTTGGGACATGAAAGTGTCAAGAATGCATCAAAAAATATCAGATTATCCTTGAATGCGCGGAGTGCTTTGATTTCGGCTTCGGAATTATAAGCACATTCTTTCCGCTGAAGTCGTCTGTCACCATTGCATTTGCGTTCATGATTGTGCTTTTCGGGATTCTGTAGCGCTTTGCGATATCCCACAGCCGCTCCTTTCCGGGATAGCAGAGGGTAAGCGGAGCGCTCGGATGCTCTATCGGGGAGGACGGATCTATATCGAGCCTTGAGAGTGCGGTGACGTTTGTTGTGTTCAGCATTACAAGCTTGATTCCGACATCAAAATCCGAAAAGACATTTGAGGAATCAAGACGGAAGCGCTCGGAAATGATCGATGCGTTTACGATAAAGCTGCAGTTTTCCGGATTCTCTCCCGGATCCAGCTCAAGCCGGAACGGGAAATTAAATGTCGCACTTGAATACATCGGCTCGTTTTCGGAGGGGGCATCGTTTTCGCCGACAACCGTTATTGCAGCCGTTCCGTCGACATACAGCTTGCCTTTGTCCTTTTCATAGCTTGCATTGATTTCGCCGACTCTGACATTTCCGCAGAGAACCGTTTTCATCTTTTCGGCGCCGACATCGCTTCTCGGTGCTGCTGCGTTTACCGAAAGATTTGTCTGGTATCCGCGGCGGTAGGAGATTATCGGCAGGTCGGTGTAGTATGCAGAGGTTTCGCTTGCCGTTGAATACATGTCGCAGACGACGCTGACCTCCTTTTTGCCGTAGCATGAAAGAGACAGATCATATTCAAGGTCGAGCTCGATAATCCTGCGCTCTCCGTAGCTGTTTTCCTGAACCGATACCTTGACCGGCTCCGCTCCGATTGTCGCTGTAGCTGTAAGCTCCATTCCCTCCTGCAGCCCATCTGCCGAAACGACAGCACTTACAGGCAGTTTTTTTACTATGCAGCTGTAGCCTCCTCCCTCGGCTTCGTAAATACAGGTAAAGGTGAGATCGGATTTAACCTCTGCCTCTTCGCTTCTTACCCTGATATCGACCGGATCGATTGTTACATTCGAGAAGACAATTTCATTTATTGCCGGACTTGCGCTGTCAAGCTCGATATCCTCGCTTACCGGAATTCCGGTTTCCTCTGCTGCGACAATTAAAAGAGAAGTAACATCCTTACAGTCCCTTTCAAGCGCAAGCTCGTCGTCCATACTGCTCACCCCTGTTATTTCGGGAGAAATGTCCTTTTCGCAATACAGCTTTGACGCAACGCAAACAGAGGATTTGATGCTGATTTTTCTCGGATTTGCAAGCCTTGAGTTTACCGCAGTGATTTGAGGAATGATGCTTGCATAGCACTCATCGGATATTCCGGGTGCATCTACCGTGCCGCTGAACGGCTCGGAAAAGCATACGCTTTTCAGCTTGTTTTCCTCGCTTTCAAGCAGCACACAGTATCTTATGCTGCCTTCAAAATCTACCCGGTTATCCTTGATAGACTGATTTTCGATCTTGGGACAGGCTGTTGTCAAAAGAAGCCTGTTTGCATCCGGAATGTAATCCGGAAGAACATATTCTCCTGCTGTTTCGATTCTTGAAAGGCTGCTTACCGCCTCCGACAGGATATGCTCATGATTTATGCTGTTACCGTTCATTTCCTGCTCCTTTATATGTGTTTTAGCTTTGCTTGGTAGATTATATGATTTCAAAAAAAGAATTATTACTTGAAAATATATAAAAAGGAAAATGTCTGTTTTTACATAGTTTGTTAAAACTATATTATTTTGTTTTAGAAAAATAACTAAAAATCATTGACAATCGTCTTGGTTTTGTAGTAATATACTATTATAAAGTACTGTCCTTTTTTAGCCGTTTTTATTGATTTCATGAAGCCGTCCGGTTTATTTGGCCGAAGGAAGCTGATTTCTTTAAATCATGAAGACTAAAATAATTTAAATTTGGGACAATTAAATATTATATAAGCACTATAAGCAAAAACAACAAGAACCACGAAAGGAACACAAATGAAAAAACGATTAACCTCAGCTATTGCGATTGTTCTTGCTCTTGTCATGGCTTTGCCGCTTTACGTATTTGCGGATGCGGACGCCGGGGCAGCCGAGACCTACAAGCTCGGAGATGTCGATCACGACGGAGCGGTTACCGACTGGGACTCTGTCCTGCTTGAAAGATATCTTGCAGGATGGGATGTAACAATCGATCAAGACAACGCGGACATGACAGGAGACGGCATCGTAAACGAGCATGACGCGGTATATCTTGCAAAATTCCTTGCAGGATGGTACGGCGATCAGTCGGATGACCTTGCAAAGAGAATTCTCCACATTACCGTTGACGGAGATGACGAAAAAGGTGACGGAAGCGCAAAGGCTCCTTTCGCATCCATAAAGGGTGCTCAGAAAAAGGTCCGCGAGCTTCTTAAGAGCGGAGTAAAGGGCGGAATTACCGTCTATGTGCATGAGGGTGAGTATAACTTCACCGAATATGAAGACAAGGGCGACTACGGTGCGTATGTAACCTTTACAGAAGAGGACAGCGCGTCTGAGGAGTGCCCGGTTACATATAAGGTATACGGAGACGATGAGGTTCTTATATCTGCATCCAAGGTTCTTACAGCAAAGGACTTTACAAAGGCAGATTCCTCCTTTACCGATCAGATCAGAGACGAAAGCGCAAGAGACAAGATCTATTATGTGGATCTTAAGGCTCTCGGATATACTTCTTCGAATATTACAAACAGAAACGACAATTACTTTACGGTTATCTATGACGGGGAAATGATGGACAGGGCAAGATTCCCCGACAGAAACATGACAAAGGACGAGTCGTATACAATGTATACGCCGTATGTTGTCCCGGTATACGGACAGGGCTGGTTCTTACAGGAGGCAGAGACCGTTCTTAAGGACGGGACCGTAAGAGAAAATCCGCTTGACAAGTGGAGCCACTACACAGAGTACCAGACAAGAGGCTTCCTTGATGTCGACTACTTTACAGGAACACTTGATGTGGCAAATCAGCCGTTTGAGCTTGTTCCGAAGGGAACAGTAATAACCTATACCGAAGACGGAAAGGAAAAGACCTTTGTCTGCGAGCAGGATTACTACAAGGTATTTTATCAGAGAAACGGACATAATCCTAAGAGCAACTTAAGACACTACTACTACAACGTAGTAGAGGAGCTTAACACCAGAGGCGAGTACTATATCGATTCCAACGGACTTCTGTATATCTACGCGGACACAGATTTTCAGGATATCGAAATCAGACTTACCGATTTTGCTCCGGACGGAAAGAGCACAGAGTACAGAGCAAATATCTTCAACTTTGAGAATTGCGACTACTATACCTTTGACGGCTTCCATATAGACAGTATCAGAGGAGATGCCTTCAGCGGAGAAGGAAACAACCTCGTTCTTACCAATATGCTCATCGAGAACGTGTCTGCAAGAGCATGCAGAATAGTAGGAAACAACTGCACAATCTCGAATAACGAAATCAGAAACAGCGGCGGAGAGGGAGTTGAGCTCCATGCACCGGACAGCTCGACCGCAACCCTTACCTCCTGCGGAAACAGCATTATCAATAACCTGATTCACGATATCACACTTATTAATATGTGCTATTCTCCGGCGATCTACACAACCGGTGTCGGTACACATATCGCGTACAACGAATGCTACAATGTAACTCACGCAACCTATCAGGGCGGCGGAACAGATACCGTTTTTGAATACAACTATCTGCACGAGTGCTGCTATCAGGGCGGCGATGCCGGCGTTATGTATGTCGGCGGTTTCTCGGGCGCAATGACAATCAGATATAACGTAATTCAGAACATCGTAAACAACACAACCTTCGGAGCTCCGAAGTCGATATACGTTGACGACGGCGGATCTGCGTACACAGTTTTCGGAAACATTATCGACAGCTCTGCCGGACGCGGACTTATGATCGGCGGCGGAAGCGATAATGTCATTCAAAACAACATTCTTATCGGAACAAGAGCACATTACGACTCAAGAGGATATTTCGGAGACTGGCAGGAGCAGCACAGTCTATACGGTCCTGTAAACGGAATGAGCCTTGTCAATGGCGAATATGTATACAGCTACTACTGGAACCATATCTACAGCGTTCAGACAGACGAATGGGATTATGAGCTCTGGAACGCAAGACTTCCTTACTATTCGCAGCTTAAATCCTCGAATGTAAAGGATCTGACCGACCACTATCTTTTAGGAGTATGCGGCGGAGCAGTTGTTATGAACAATGCGATCGTCTGGGAGTGCCCGGGACTCGGAAAGGATTCCGAAACCGGCTATAACAGGGTCGCTCCTACCGGAGTAAGCGTGCCTAATGATGATATTGCCAATGCAGTAAAGCTTAACGGCGTATTCAAGGACTACAAGGTTTATTATACGGTAGATGAGATCGGCTTTGTCGACTACGAAGGACTTGATCTCAATCTGAGAGAGGATTCCAAGATATATCAGGATATTCCGGGCTTCCAGCCGATTCCGCTTGACAGAATCGGATGCGATTTCGCACCTGCGAAATAAGAATAGCCGCAATACACGACCTTACGCGTTAGAAAGGAAAGAAATATGAAAAAGAATTTTCGAATCTATACGGCGATTCTCTCGATGCTGTTGTGTTCGGTAATGCTTCTTTGCGGATGCTCACAGAGTATTTCGTTTGCAGGTGAGAGCCTGAAGCTTTCGGGAGTCAATGCCAATGCCGGCGCAATGATTACGATTATCGATAAGGATGCTTCATCCAGCCAGATCTACTTCAACACACCTACTACAATCGGCTTTACAGAGTCAAAGAAGATTGCCGAGGCAGAGATGGCAAGCGAGCTTAACAACTTCTTCTCATGGGTTACAGGCGGCAAGACCATCAAGTCTACCACCGCACTCTGCGAGGATTATGTCTTCAGTATCGGAGAAACCGGATATGCTCTCGCAAATGAGAAGCTGATGAAGGAATACAAGAATATCGGAAGAGGCGGATATGTCATCATGGCTGATGCCGCAACCAGTTCTATCATGATCCTCGGCGATTCTATTGAGGCGGAGTGGAGAGCAATTGCTTATCTTACAAAGACATACTGGAATTATGATGTAGAGAAGGATCTCAACTATCCGACAGAGGGCTCGATCCCGACAATTCAGCTTCCTGCCGATCTCTTCTATGTATACAAGGGAGAAACAACAAAGAATACCCTTGATTATACCTGCAAAACAAAGACCCCGTTCAAGAGCGCTGTTTGCGGCGATATCGCATATGACAAGATCTTTACCGACACATATGCTTCGGGATATCTTATGACAGCAGACGAGAAGGTCGGACTTACCGAGGCAATCATTTCAAAGAAGGAGGGAACAGATACAACCCTCTGCTTCTCGGACAAAACCGTTAGAGCAAACGCTCTTGAGCTTTGTCAGAATGCAAAGTCACCGAGAACAAAGACAACCAACTTCTACTATGCAAGCACCAATACCTGCCGGTGCAGCGAGTGCGTTGCAGCAGAGAAGAAGTACGGTTGCGAGAATGCAGCATACTGGACACTCGTAAACGAGATTGCCAAGGCAATGGCAGAATCCGGCTATAAAGTAAACGTTCTTGCATACAGATATACAGACGAGGTTCCGAGCTTCAAGCTCGAGAGCAATGTTCACGTCACTCTTTCGAACAGAACACTCTGCTCCGCACATGCAATCGACAACAAAAACTGCGAAAAGAACTATGCATGGTCTCAGGTCGTTCTTGCATGGACAAAGGCACATAACGATATCGAGGTTCTCGATTTCACATCCGATTACAACTACTATCCTGCAACCTTCCCGTCTCTTGAAACAATGCGTTTGAACATGAAGTTCTATGCAAAGGCAGGCGTTGAGTCTGTTTCGATGCAGTGGAGTGCAAATGCTGTTGACAGAGAGATCGGAAATGTAAGAGCAATGCTGTTTGAATATCTTGTTAACGATCCGAACATGTCGGCTTCGACCTACAACAAAATCGTCAAGTGGGCATTTACCGAGTGGTTCGGCGAGGGCGGTCAGTATATTTACGAGTGGTATAACCTCTACGCAGCAGAGGCAACCGGTCACTTTGATGTCTACACAAGACCCGATGAGCTTGTTCCGGTTACATATACCGTCGGAGAGGACGGACAGAACGAGTACGATATGACCCTTATAAGGAAGGGCTATGTACTGTTCCAGAAGGCTCATCCGTTTGCAGGCGAAACACTTGCAAAGAACAGATCGAACATCGCAAAGATGCTTTGCACAACCTATGACAACAACAACACAGGCCATGCTCTTCACCAGTTCAGCCGCTGGCTCAACTGGAACATTCCGGCATACGACGGAACAAGAGTACTTAAGCCGCTTGTTGACGAGTACTACAACAGATAAATAATTTCGGCAAGAAATATTTGACAGAAAAAAAGTAATCACCGCAAGCCGACAGAGCAAGTTTGTTCTCTGCCGGCTTGTTGTTTGAGCGCAGGTATTAAATTAATTGACGGCTTTTGCATCAGGTATGTCTTAGGCTTGTACCACGACAGCCGTATTCAGCCTATGCCTTTGCGGATGCTTTCATAAGATTCCTAAGATTTTCTAAGATTCCTTTAAAGGTAGGATAATAATCATGAAAAATTTTTTTAGAATTCTGTCTGTTGCAATAGCAATAGCGCTGCTTATACCTTCTGCCGCATATGCAATGCCCGGCGGCAGCACTGCACTCGGAGATGTTGACTCAAACGGAAAAAATTGATGACTGGGACGCCGTCCTGCTTGCAAGATATCTTGCCTCGTGGGATGTTTTAATTAATCTTGAAAATGCCGACATGAACGACGACGGAGAAATTGACGAGTTTGATTATGTCATCATGTCAAAATACCTTGTCGGATGGTACAGCTCATCCGATTCTGTTGCAAAGCAGATAATTCATGTCGATGTGAACGGAAGCGACGAGACCGGTACCGGCTCTGTAAAGGCACCGTTTAAAACAATAGAAAAAGCCCGTGACACGGTCGCTTCTCTTGTAGAGAACGGCGCTGCCGGTACAATCACCGTCTACATTCACGAGGGTGAGTATTTTACCGAGAACGGAATCCTGTTCGAGGAAAAGGACGGCGGAAACGATAATGTCGATGTAGTTTACAGAGCATACATGGGCGAAAAAGCCGTTATTACCGGCTCAAAAACGCTTGATAAGTCGTTCTTTTTAAAGGCGGACGACTCGGTGACAAACAGAATCCGCAAGGAGGAGGCAAGAGACCGCATTTATGTATGCGACCTCGCCGCTGCCGGAATCAGTGTCGACAGCTCGGATGAATATTTCAAATTCTATTATGCCGATACAATGATGGATAAGGCAAGATACCCCGACAGGAACTTCGATGACCTTCCCGGCATGTACCTTAACTTTATAAGACCGGATGAGCTTCAAAACGGGTTCTATGCCAAAAGGGATGTTCCGGTTGAGGCTTGGCAGGCTTCGGACGAGATTCTTGTGAGAGGCTTTATTTCGGTTGACTATTTTACCGGCGAACTTTCATATCTCGGATATGAAAAGGCTTCCTTTAAAACAGGCTCCGACAGCGAGGAAGAGGAGGGCTATAAGATAAACGTCGGCGGCGGAACGCCGAATAACAACCTCCTGTACTATTTCCATAACATTTTCGAGGAGCTTGACTTCAGAGGCGAATATTACATAGATAAAGAAAAAAATCTTCTTTATGTCTATGCGTCAGACGACTTTGACGACATTGAAATAACCTATACCTCAAACAAAAGTGAGCTTATTCTGCTCCGCGGTGCAGATCACATAACCTTTGACGGTCTGATCTTCCAGGGCGGAAAGGAATTCGGTATCCGCACAGATACAACCTCGTCGGATATCACGATTCAGAACTGCATTATAAGAAACATCTCGAACAACGGAATCAAGCTGATCGGAAACAGAAACACGGTTGACCGCTGCCATATCTACAATCTCGGCGGATACGGTGTTCAGATGGATGATCTTAATACGACCGCTTCGCTTGTTTCGTCCTATAACAGGGTGACAAACAACGAGATCAATAATTGCTCGCTTGTAAATCTTTGTTATAATCCGGGAATATTTGCAAACGGAAACGGTACGCTGATTGCGCACAACTATCTTCACGATATAACACATGCGTCGATTCAGGCAGACGGTCCGGATATTGTAATCGAATACAATCATCTTGAGGGCTGCTGCTATCAGGGAGGAGATGCAGGTGCAATCTATACCGGTGGCTTTGATCCGATGTATATCAGATATAACTTCTTTGATTATTGCGTCAATAAGCTCGGCGGAGGCGGACCGCGCTGCCTCTATATCGACGGCGGCGGAGGCTGTAAGGTGATCATGGGCAACATTGTTGTCGGATGCACCGGATACGGTCTTTATGCCGGCGGCGGACACGGCAACATTCTTACAAACAACATCGTTGTAGGCTCGGTTATCAGATATGAGGACTACAGCTACTACAATCAGGGCTCGGAGGGACTGAATCCGTTCCCGAACGGCTATTATTGGAGCTGGCTGTTCAAGAGCCAGGGAGAGGACGACCTCCTTTGGGGAATCCGTCACCCGTATTCATGGACACAGGTGAGAGCGACCAATATGAAGGATGTGAATGAAAAATACCGTGTCGGCTCCTGCGGAGGCGGAATGTATACAAACAATGTTACAGTCTATGAAAATCCGGGACTGCCGGGAGGCGTTTCGTATACCGGTAAGTTTTTCAAGGATCTTGCCGGTCCTGCCGTCCAGCTGAACGGTACCGTCAAGGACAATGTGTTCTACTATACCGTCGACGAGGTCGGGTTTGAGGATTTTGAAAACGGCAATCTGAATTTAAAGAGCGCATCGAAAATTTTCTCTGACATTCCGGGATTTAAGCCGATTCCGTTCGATCTTATCGGTATCGAAAAATAAAGAAAACGACATTCTGTCATTATGCCGACTGCCGTAAAGGCTTTATAAAAGGGCTTTTACGGTGACACAATGAACCGGAACACCGCCCTGCAAAAAAAGCAGGAAACGGCGCTCCGGTTTTTTAAAGCCGGTATTTTGCATAAAATCGGCTGCGCCGGTGTTGTATTACAGCCTTTTAAAGAGCAGCAGCCGCTCTATGCTTTTTTATTGTATAATTTTTTCAAAAAAAGCAACAGAAAGCAGCTGCATTCTTAATCAAAATATGTACAGAATGTTGACAAATCGACAAATATAATGTACAATGATACTACTGAAAATGTGCGCTTCGCAGGAAAAAACAACGCTCGATTGCCGCATAAATCTTTAGGGAAAGAGGTCAACAATGAAAAAAACACTGCTTGCCATATCAATACTGATTATGGCTGTACTGATTGCTTTGCCGATCTTCGCCTCGGCCATGCCCGGCGATGTTAACAACGACAATGCAGTTGATGAAAAAGACGCTGTCGCTCTTGCAAGATATCTTGCCGGATGGAAAATTGAGATCGACGAGACAAACGCCGATGTCACAGCAGACGGCAAGGTGGATGAAAACGATGCTGTCCTGCTTGCAAGATACCTTGCAGGCTGGAATGTCGAACTCAAATCTCCGGAGGTTCCGGTGACCGAGCATTACGCTATCTATGTTGCAAAGAGCGGAAATGACGAAACCGGAAACGGAACAATCGAAAAACCGTTTGCAACAATTGTAAGAGCAAGCGACAGGGTAAAGGAGGTCCTTGCAGGAGACTTTATTCCTGAGGATATCACCGTCAATATAAGAGAAGGTTATTATTCGATAACCGAGACTGTCAACCTCACAAAGGAGCATTCCGGCTCCGAAAGCTGCAGTATTACATACCGAGCTTATCAGAACGAGAAGGTTGTTCTTACCGGAGCTGTTGAAATCGATCAGAGCAAGCTTGTTCTTGCGGACGATGCGGTAAGAAACAAGATCCGCGATCCTCAGGCAAGACCGCACATTTACGCTTATAAGATGGAAGAAAACGGACTTGTTTTCCCGGGAACCACAACCGAGCTTTCGCTTTACTGCAACGGAGACAGAATGAATCTTGCGAGATTCCCCAATGCAGATGCGGAAAACGGCGGATTCCTTACGATAACCGATCCGCAGGTTGTAGAAGGAAACATAACCGTTCAGTCATGGCTTGAGGTCGGTAATGTCGTAAAATACTGGGAGCGTGTAAACGGTATCAAGATTTACGGCTACTTTATTCACGACTGGGCAAATTCCGAGGGCTCGCTTGTTTCCTATGACAGCGAGACAAACAGAGTCATCGTATCCGGTTCCGGAAACGAGGGCGGACGCTATTACTACAGCAATATTCTTGAGGAGCTCGATGCTCCGGGAGAGTATTATGTTGACGAGGATGAGGAGATTATCTACATTTACGTTTATGACGGAATGGAGGATATGATACTCAACTGCTCACAGCTTGACAAGCCGATTCTTAAGGTCGATGGCGCAGACTATGTCACAGTCGACGGACTTGCCTTCTCCGGAAACCTTTCGGACGGAATTAAGGTTGATGCAGATCATTTCACACTTACAAACTGTGAAATTGTCAATATAAAGGATATCGGTGCGGATATCTCGGGAAGCTACAACAAAATAACAAACAACCATATTCACAGCATCGGCGGTGTCGGGCTGAAGGTGGTCACAGATAAGTTCCAGGATCAGATTCCGGTTCATACACTTGTATGCAACAACCATATTCACGATTTTGCTGAGATACACGGCGCATATAACCCCGGAATCTGGGCATACGGCACATGCCTTACTGTTTGCCACAACGAAATTCACGATTCGGCAGCACAGGCAATGCTCTCCGGAGGAAACGACGCAATATTCGAATATAACGAAATCTACCGCGTATGCCGTGAGTCGGGAGACGCAGGCGCAATCTACACAGGCGGTTGGGATTCGAACAACAACGTATACCGCTACAACTACATTCACGACATGATGGAGTCGAACGGCGGAAGTCCTCATGCAATATACTGCGATGACGAGGGCGCAGGCAAGGAATGCTACGGAAACATTATCGTCAATATCAAGGGTAACGCTTATCACATGGGCGGCGGACACAACAACCAGGTTTACAACAATATAGTTATCAATGCAGCAATCTGCTACGATAACAGAGGAACCGGCTGGCAGGCACCTGCAATCATCTATCCGACAGGAACCCTTTGGTCAAGATTCTATCTTTCAAACGACGGATTCTTCTGCTCCAGAATCTGGTCGCTGCGCTATCCGTGGACTGCACAGATGAAGGTGTCGAATACATCCTATGCACCGAGTCACCTTGATGTCGGAGATCCGTATGAGGTCGGAGTAGGCTTTGCCGGTGTTCAGATCAGAAACAACGCAATCTGCTACCTCGGACACGACGGAAACTATATCCCCGGCTCTGTAAACGTATATGCAGACTCGAGAGACAACATCTTCTATTCCACAGTAGAGGAGATGGGCTTCGTTGATGCCGCAAACGGCAACTATACACTTAAATCGGATTCTGTCCTGTTCAGGGATATGCCGGGATTTGAAGATATTCCGTTTGACAAAATCGGAAGATTTTCGGTATCTGAATGAGCGAAAGGAGCTTGAATATAATGAAAAAATTAATTTCTATACTCAGCATAATCCTTTGCGCAGTCATGCTGCTTAGCAGCTGCTCGCAAAGCTCGGTCAGAATTACCGAGAATGTATCGCTTGATCAGAACGATGCAGAGGCTACAGATCTTGTTCTTGCGGATGAAAATCTCGCAAAATCTCCGTTCGTTATCGTTTATAACTCGGATACCTACAGAGAACCTACCGGAGTTGACTCCGCGAGAATAATCGAGATATGCAGTGATTTTGCAGGTGCATTCTATGCTGCAACAAACAATACAATCGAATCAATTCCGTATACTCCGACCTCAACAAAATACGAAATCCTTATCGGTGTGACCGGAAGAGAGAATGCAACCGCCTACAGAAAGGTTGTCTCAAACTATAAAAGCCTCGGCAAGAACGGATTTTTAGTCCAGGCTTCCGGAAACAAGGTCTTTATAATGGGAACGACTCTTGAGGCGCAGTATGATGCAATTGCATATTTTACAAACGAAATTCTCGGCTATAGATTCCTCGAGGGTGAAAAGAGCAGTTCGAAAGCAAAGACTGTAACAATTCCGAATAACTTTGTCTATATCTATCAGGGCGATGATAATCAGATGACAACAGATTATGTTGCTCCGACGGCAAATGCGTTCAGCGAATCGGTTCTTAAGATAAGCTACTGGGTAAACCGCACATGGGATACTCAGGAATATACCACCTTTAACTACATGCGCTATCTTAACAACAACATCGGCGATATTTTAGGAAAGGCAAGAAACGAGAAGATCTGCTTCTCCGACCCGGATATCATCGAGGAGCTCAAGGACAGCTGCAGCGGCGGCAATACCAAGTTCTACTACAACCCGATCGAACTTTGCAACTGCAGCGAGTGCAGCGAAAAGGCTGCGGCAAACCACAGCGATGCGGCAGCGTACTTCCTTGCAATGAATGAGGTAGCAAAGGCAAATCCGAAGAAAACGATCGAAATTGTTGCCTATAACCTCACGGTTACACCTCCGGATTTCGCTCTCGAAAGCAATATCAAGGTGTTCTATATCGAAAGAAACTTCTGCTCGGCTCATGCAATAAACGATGCTGATTGCCCGATCAACTCGGAGCTTAGCAAGAACCTTGCTGCATGGAGCAGGAAGACATCGAAGCTGATCGTATTCGATTTCACATCCGACTATCTGTACTATCCGGCAACCTTCCCGAATCTCTATGTAATCAATAAGAACATGAGATATTATAAGGAACTCGGCGCATACGGCGTTCAGGTTGTCTATGACGACAGGGCAACCGGCTTAAGAGAGTTTGCGGATATCAGAACAACAATGTATTCCTATCTCTTTAAGGATCCTACAATGTCGGACGAGACCTATGCACAGCTTCTTGAGTACACATTCCATGAGTACTTCGGCGAAAAAGCAGGTACTGCAATATTCGAATATATGAATATTGTCAATACCGGAGCGCACAAGGACAACAAGTGCTTTACAACCTCGTCAAAGCCGGCTGAGATATACAGCCTTGCAACCGAAAACGAGGACGGATCGGTTACATACGATATTGAAACGGCAAAGAAGTGCTATGATCTGTGGCAGTCGATTCACCCGTATATCCCGGGTCTTTCGATGAACACCGATACATTTGCAAGAACCTACTATTCGTCATACGAGTCTACAGCAGTTGCTCATGCTGCGGTTCAGCTTTCAAAGTGGATGTTTGATTCGGTTCGTCTTGATGACAAGTACGATTTCAGCCTGCAGCTGTTTGAGGGCTATTCGGATAATGAGCTTCCGATCTATATAACAAGAACGGCAGAATAAAAAAGCACAAAAAAACGGCTCCGGGAGATCCTTGCGATCTCCCGGAGCTTTTGCGTGAGCCGGAATGCTCTTTATGCACTTGATTTATATTGGTGGGACGATTATAAGTATACCCCGGTTATAAGTCTCGGCTTTGGGCGCAGCCCCGGCTGATTATACCCCCGACCTTTAAAAGCTGCCGGACAGCCATAGATCGGTCAGACCAAGTCAAAAAAAGCCTCCCACTGCGATTTTAAAACCGCCATGGGAGGTTTATGCTGCTTTTTAATCAAAATATTCCTTCTGAACCAGAAGGCCGTCCTTTTTCATGGCAAGAAAAATTCTGTGCTTGAGCCCCTTGTTTTCGCGCTCGAGAGAGGCAATGAACTGCTTCATCTTTTCTCTTTCGGTGTGGCCGTCCTCCGGGCACGGATTTTTAACAATCGGTACATCGTTGCCGGAAACAAAATACCGGATATCCTTTTCATATGCATAAATAAGCGGACGGATTACCGTGATATCCTTTCTTGACATGTATGTAACAGGATAAAAGCCGCCGAGCCGACCCTCGTTGAAAAGGTTCAGCATGAAGGTTTCTACAAGATCGTCAAAATGGTGGCCGAGAGCAACCTTGTTGCAGCCCATCTCTTTTGCCGCGTCATGCAGAAGTCCTCTTCTCATCTTGGCGCAGAGAGAGCAGGGGTTTGATTCCTTTCTGACATCGAAGATTATATGTGCAAGCTGGGTCTGCTTTACCATGTATGGCACCCCAAGCTCGGCGCACAGCCTTTCGATCGGGGAAAAATCCATATTTTCAAAGCCCATCGAAATAGAGACCGCGGAAAGCTCGAATTTCTTTGGGTAAAACATTTTGAGATTTACAAGCGCGTAAAGAAGCGCAACAGAATCCTTTCCTCCGGACAGACCGACACAAATTCTGTCGCCTTCCTCTATCATGTTAAAATCGTCTACAGCTCTTCGTGTGCAGCTGAGCAGATGGCGCATTCTGTTAAATTCCATTTTCAATGTCCTTTTTTGCTTTAATGAATAAAATATAAAAGGCGGATTTCTCCGCGCAAATTATATGCAGATAACGTGTAAGAAAGGTGAATAACCAATGGCTATAAAAATTTTTGTAGATCAGGGTCACAATCCTCAAAACCCGAACGCAGGTGCCGAGGGAAACGGATATCGGGAGCAGGATATAAACTATGAGGTCGGAGTCAGACTTGCCGAACTGCTTGAAGCTGATCCGAATTTTGAGGTTCGGCTTTCAAGAAACACCCCGACCGAGTCGCTCGGAACAAGCAACACAACAAGCCTTAGGGCAAGGGTAAATGCCGCAAACGAATGGGGAGCGGATTTCTTTATCAGCCTGCACTGCAACGCTTCGGCAATCGAATCGGCAAGCGGAAGCGAGGGATATGCATACAGCCGTGCATCACAGGGATATCTTATGGGAGAAAATATTCTTTACTGGATGAATATCCGCACAGGGCTTGCAAACAGAGGAATGTTTGTCCGCCCGAGCTTGTATGTGTTAAGAAAAACCACTATGCCTGCCGTCTTGATCGAAATGGGCTTTATAACCAATTACGATGACG
The DNA here is from genome assembly GCA_934447715.1 of uncultured Eubacteriales bacterium. GTDB lineage: Bacteria > Bacillota > Clostridia > Oscillospirales > CAG-272 > HGM12657. Next base: position 28,474 of record CAKSER010000018.1, read on the forward strand.
CAATCCTGCTTGCGACAAGACCGGAGCTGTTTGCTGTCGGAATCTATGACGGAATCCGCCAATACTACGGCTTTACTGTTCCGGAGTCTTGAAATTAAAGATGTCGATAAGCAGCTTCTTGTTTATTTCGTACTTTTCCTCGGTACGCTTCTGACCGAGGAATGCCGAGGCTGTTGACATTCTGCGCATGCAGAGCACGGTGTCGTCCGGAAGGCAGTCAAACGCCGTAAAGAAGCTTCCGAAATCGGTGTCCTTTAAATATATACTGTATTCGTCAATTGCCTTTTCCGGAGTATATCCGAGGATCTCGGAAAGCGGCACAAAGCCGTCCTCCTCTCTTACGACGGAGTACCAATACGGATCAAGCAGGCAAACCGAGGCTTCCCCTGCGAAAATCTGGGTGCTGAAGCTGTCGGATACATTCGACTGCAGATACGGAGAAAGCACGCTCATCGTATAGCTGCCGGTTTTGACAAGTTTATTTGCCTGTTCGGTTGTAAAAGCGGTTATGTTGATAAGCTGCAGCTCCTTTTTGCCGTCATTTTCGTAATCCTGCATAATCTGTCTGAAGGCGGATTCGATAGCGGCGTTTTCGTCTGCGTCGACAAATTCCGGGCCGCAGAAAAGCACGCTTGTATCATATTTTGTTCTGGTGAGCGACTGCGGAATAACAACCGCCAGCACGATCAGAACAAACAGAATAATTATAGTTTCCCACTTGTAGTGATACCAGAAATTATCAAACCATTTTCCGATTTTTGTTTTCGGTTCTTTCATATAATACCGTCCTGATGCCGCCGTAAAGACGAAATTCGATAAATTATTTACCGGAAATAAATATAACATATAATTGTTAACTGTTCAAGGAAAAATCGTGTTATCTTTTGAAATTTGCAAACGAAATTTACAAAGCGTTCCAAAATATAACGTTGACACGAAAATAAAAATAGTGTATAATTTTCACGGATAAAAATAAAAAAGGAGACCCGAAATGAAAAAAACAATTAAAAAGACCGTTTTGGTGCTTTTCGCAGTAATATTTGTTGTTTGCGCATCGGTTGTAACAGGAGCTGCAGAGGCTTCGGAAAATCGCCCTGCAGGAGATATAAACGGCGACGGTTTATTTACCGAGACAGATTCGGTATCCCTTGCAAGATGGCTTGCCGGCTGGAATGTAACAATTGATAAGGCATATGCAGATGTTAACGCGGACGATACCGTAGACGAAAAAGACGCAGTTCTTGTAAGCCGCAGTCTTGCAGGCTGGAATGTCGAGCTGAAGATCAATCTGCCGGAAAACCAGTTCCCGACAATCGACGAGGTTATGGAGTATATCGATATCCCGTCCAAGCCCGGAGTTGCTCTTTCCTACTACACGGCAGTAGATGTTTACGACGGGGCAGATTACGCAATCTATACATACACAGACCTTACGGAAAGTGTAAAGCGCACGGTTTATATGTTTATCGGAAGTGAAGAGAAGCTTGATGAGTTCAAGAGCCTGCACTATATTGAGGCAAGACAGAACGGTTGGAAATATATCGAGGAGTGTCCCGGACTTGTCCGCATTTCCTATTCCGACGGATATATGTTCAATCCGAACACAGAGTATCCTCAGGCGGAAAACAATCCCGACAATACTCTTTACTACGGCAAAAAGAGCTGATTGTATGCAGCTTGCAGCAGGCGGACAGCATAATATTTGGCTGTAAAAATCATGACCTTTAACCGGTGCGACTCGAAAGAATTGCACCGGTTTTTGTTATATATAAAAGCCGAAATACAAAGAATTGCGGCAGTGTGTTTACATGCGGCTCGAAAAATGGTATACTGAATGCGGTATACTATACGGGATATTATTTTGAAAAAAATATTCTTCCGCATTTTGCAGTCGGTTTGTAAAACCGATCAGGCAAATCAGAATGCGGAGGTGGGGAAGAATAAATGGAAAAGAATTTTAAGGTCGGCATTTACACTCTCGGCTGCAGGGTCAATCAGTACGAAAGCGAGGCAATCTCCGAGGCGTTTGAAAGAAACGGAGGAATTATCTGCGACTGCTCCGAGGAGTGCGATGTCTATGTTATAAACACCTGCGCCGTTACAGAGGAAAGCGTAAGAAAATCAAGGCAGATTATCAGGCGGATGATAAAAACAAATCCGAATGCCTTTGTTTGTGTATGCGGATGCGCCTCACAGCTTGACGGAAAAAGAATGGAGCAGATAGACGGCGTTTCGCTTGTCTGCGGAAACAGAAACAAGAATCTGCTTGTTTCAAGCGCTGTCGACTATATTACAACCGGTACCGTTCCAAAGCAGAATCTTGCCGTGGATTCGCTTGACTCTCCGATAGAAAGAATGAGCATATCGGAATTTCGAAGGGTCAGGGCGTATGTAAAGATCGAGGACGGGTGCAACTTCAGGTGCTCCTACTGTATAATTCCGACGGTTCGGGGAAAGGTCGTTCTGCGTGACCGTGATGACATTGTGTCCGAGGTAAAGGAGCTTGCAAAGGGAGGACTGCCGGAGGTCGTGCTAACCGGAATCGAAACCTCCGCATACGGCGACGGGCTTGCCGAGCTTCTTTTCGATATCAACGAAATTGACGGTGTTGAACGGATCAGAATGGGCTCGCTTTATCCGACATTTTTAAAAAAGGAGTTTATCGACCGGATTGCAGGCTTAAAAAAGGTCATGCCGCATTTTCACATTTCGGTGCAGAGCGGCTCCGACCGGATATTAAGGCTCATGCGAAGGGGATACTCGGCAGAGGATGTTGTAAAAACCTGCGATTACATAAGAAAGGTGATGCCCGAGGTGTGCTTTACCTCGGATATAATCGTCGGATTCCCTCATGAGACCGAGGAGGACTTTCTTGAATCCGAAAGGCTGATTGAAAGAACAGGAATGCTTCATACGCACATTTTTGCGTATTCCAAAAGACCCGGAACGCCGGCAGCGGAAATGGACGGGCAGCTCCCGGAGGATGTAAAGAGCGACCGCTCAAAGCGGCTTCACGAGGTTCAGAAAAGAGTAAAATACGGAATTTTAAAGGAAATTACAGATTTAAAAAAGCCTCTTTCAGTGCTGTTTGAACAGCATGCAGGAGAGTATCAAAGCGGTCACACACCGAATTTTATTGAGGTAAGAGCAATGTCGGATCGCGACCTGAGAGGAAAAACCATAAAGGTGATCCCGAGCGAAATTTCCGACGGAGTGATTATCGGAAGTATTACGGAGGAGTAGGATGCTTAAAGAGGGCAGAAAAAGCTCGTTTAAGCGAGTATACAATATTGTCGTTGCGTCGATCGGAGTTCTGTCGCTTGTTTATTATTTTTTATGCGGCAGCTTTCTTCGGTTTACCGCTTCGGCACTTTGGATATGGCTTCTTTTAGGCATATACTGCCTTGCAAAGGGGCTTGCTTCGGTATACGCAATCGATAAGGGGATAAAGCATAGTAAGGCGGTCCGGATCTTGGGGATTATCTGGCTTACCTTTGTTTACATATTCATCGGCATATTCGCGGTTTTTGAATGCTTTGTGATAAGAGATGCAAATTCGAAGCCGGAAAGCGGTCTTGAATATATCATTGTTCTCGGCGCAAAGGTAAACGGCACGCAGCCGAGCAGGGTGCTTTCATACCGTATAAATGCCGCATATGAATATCTTCTTTCAAATCCTAAGTGCAAGGCTGTTTTGTCGGGAGGAAAGGGAGACGATGAGGAGATAAGCGAGGCGGAGTGCATGCGCATATGCCTTGTCGGGCTTGGTATAAGCGAGGACAGACTTATAATCGAGAGCAATTCCACCTCGACCCTTGAAAATATCACATTCAGCTATGAGCTTCTTCCAAAAGGGGAGCATAAAATCGGAATTGTGTCAAGCGACTATCACATTTTCCGCGCAAAGGCGTTTTTCAGACGGGTTTTCGGATATGAGGCATCCGGAATACCTGCAAAGCCGGACAATATTTTCTGGCAGCCGCACAATTATACAAGAGAGTTTGCCGCATATGCTGCCGACTATTTCGGATTTGCAGACGACCTTTCCGCAATAGCACATAAGAAAAACGTGTCGCCGTAGTGAGCGTATCTTGAAAACTGAGTCAAGACCACCAGTAAACTGGTGGCTTGCACAACCCCTAAAAGGGGCAAATACAGGCAGAGCCCCTAAAGGGGCA
>CAKSER010000019.1 GCA_934447715.1 uncultured Eubacteriales bacterium
TATTACTCCATATTTTCAAGCTCCTCATGGGTAAGAATTCTTACCGCATTGTCTGTAAACAGCTTGCCGTCAAGATGATCAAGCTCGTGGCAGAACGCTCTTGCAAGAAGATCCTCGCCTGTCACCTCAAAGTATTCTCCCTTGCGGTTCATGGCTCTGACAGTAACCCTTTTCGGTCTGCGCGTAATCCCCCAGACATCCGGCACCGAAAGGCAGCCCTCAAGCTCCTCCTGCGTCTCCTCGCTTTTGTCGATTATAACCGGATTTATAAGCTCGTAAAGCTGTCCCGGTTCTGTCTCGACAAGAACGACTCTGCGCAGCACGCCTACCTGAACGGCAGCAAGTCCGCAGCCGTTTGCAGCGTGGAGAGTATCCGTCATGTCGTCAAGCAGTCTCTCTACCCTCGGCGTAACCTCGAGTACCTCCTTTGAAATCTTCCGGAGCACCGGATCTCCCTCTTTGACTATTTTAAGCTTTGCCATTTCATACCTTCCTGAAATTTTAAGAAAATTAAAGTGAATTGGGATTTATATCGACCGAGATGCTTACATCGGTCTTTTTTGCAAGGTGATCTGTAACTATTTTCCGAAGAAATTCTCTTGTTCTTTTGTTTGTCCTGCATTTGATGACAAACTGAAGCCTGAAGGTTTCGTTGATCTTGTAAACCGGAGGTTCAATCGGGCCGAAAATAACAAGCGAAACATCCCGGTACATGCCGTCAAAACCGCTTTTCAGCTTGTCGGAAAGCTCCTTTGCGGCCTTGTTCAGCATCGGCTCGTCCTTTGACGAAAGCAAAATCAGAGCAATGTCGCAAAACGGCGGAAAAACAAGCGCCTTTCGCGATGCAATTTCGTTTTCGTAAAAAATATCGTATTTCTGATCCGCAGCCATCTTTAAAACAGGATGCTCCGGGCTGTAGGTCTGTATCAGCGCAGTTCCCGGCTTATCAGAGCGTCCGCATCTGCCTATTACCTGCGTAATAAGCGAAAAGGTTCTCTCGTTTGACCGGTAATCGCTCATATAAAGCGCCGAATCCGCGTTTATTACACCGACAAGGGTGACATCCGGAAAATCATGTCCCTTTGTTACCATCTGGGTGCCGAGAAGAATATCCTGCTTCCCGTTTCTGAAATCCTTTATTATGTCGTCATATGCAAACTTTGCGGATGTCGTGTCCGCATCCATGCGAACGACTCTTGCCGACGGGAGAATTCTTTCAATCTCCTTTTCGACCGTCTGGGTTCCGTAGCCGATGTATCTGAGATGCTCATTTCCGCATTCCGGACATTTTTTCGGCACAGGCTCTCTTGCACCGCAGTAATGACACATAAGATAGCCGTCGCCTGCTTCTTTTATTATGTGGTATGTATACGAAACACTGCATCTCTTGCAGGTAAGCACACCGCCGCAGAGCGGACAGCTTAAAAAGCTGTTGTAGCCTCTTCTGTTTATAAAAAGAATTGATTGATCGTTTTTTTCAAGATTTTCGGAAAGCCGTTTTCTAAGCTCCGAGCCTATCGGAGAAAAATTGCCGGAGCCGGTGTCCGGGCGCAGGTCGCAGATGACCGCCTCCGGAAGTCTTGCATTCCCGTATCTTTCTTTAAGAGTAATAAGTGAATAAATTCCGCTTTTCGCCTTGTAAAAGCTCTCGATAGACGGCGTCGCCGACGCAAGCAGCATCAGCGAGCTGCTCTTTGCACAGCGGTATCGCGCAATATCCCTTGCATGATACTTCGGGGACATGTCGGATTTGTATGTGTGCTCCTGCTCCTCGTCGATAACAATAAGACCGAGCCTTGAAAGAGGCGCAAACACGGCAGACCTTGTCCCGATGCATACATCAACCTCGCCGCTTTTCATCCGTATCCAGGCATCCTGCCTTTCCCCCTGCGAAAGCTGAGAGTGGATAACCGCTATCCTGCTCCCATAGTGAGCCTTGAAAACCCCGACGGTCTGGGGTGTAAGCGAAATTTCCGGAACAAGCACAATCGCCTGCTTTTTGCTCCTTATGACATGGTCGATCGCGGACATAATTACTCTCGTTTTGCCGCTTCCGGTCACTCCGTAAAGCAGTGCAGCCTTCGGCTCGCCCGAATCAAGAAGCTCGCATATAGAATCGCTCGCTTTTTTCTGTTCGCTCGAAAGCTCGCTTTCCGATTCTAAACCGCTTGATCGGTCCGAATTCTCGTATTGATCCGACCGGTCGACATATCTGTCACCAAAGCAGTTTTTTCTCTCGATCCTTATAATGCCCTTTTTCTCAAGCGTAAAAAGCGTAGAGGAGGATGCGCCGGTAAGGCTTTTCAGCTCTTCAAAACGGATAGCACCTGCAGTTTCTCTGCCTGTAAGCTCATTGATTACGTTTATCTGCTTCTCTCCGGTAATTCTTCCCTTTGCACCGTACTTTGTAAGAGAAATTACATCTTCAGAAGGCAGTGCAAGAGAAACCATCCTTTCGGATTTAACCGTTTCGATCTTTTTTCCCGAAACAGCCTTTGTAAGCACCATCGACGGAAGTATCAGTCCGACAGCCGCACCGACAGTGCAGAAGCAGTGCTCGGATATATAAAGGGCAAGCCCGAGCATTTCGGACGAAAGCTCTGCCCCATCGCATTTTTCGAGCACCGGTTTAAGCTCCGAATAGTCGGATCTGCCTGTTATTTCGGTAACAACGGCAAGAACCTTGCGGTTGTTTTTCCCGAAAGGGAGAACAACGATAGAACCGCAGGAAATAGCCTCGCGAAGCTCCTCCGGGATGAAGTAGTCATAGGGGCAGTCGGCTCCGAGCGGTATATCTAAAATTCTGACTCTTGCTATACTGTTCGTCATAAGCCTCCCACCTCCCTTAAAAGAGCTTCATTTAAGCTTTCAAGCTTTTTTAAAGATCAGATAAATAACTCGCAAAAAGCGAAAAAAGCCGAAGCTTTATTCAGCCTTTTTGTCGTCGGATGCGTCCTCCGGCTCCTCGATTATCTGATATTTTCCTTCATAGATGCGCTTTACGGCAGTCTTTACCGCCTTGTCGTCGCTGTATTCCTTGCCTATAAGAGAGGATATGCTCTTATCGGTCTCCTTGTTTGCGACCATTCTTTCTGCCTTTTCTCTTTGAGCAACATACTCGTCGGTAATCATTCTTGCACACTTTGCTGTTGCAATTGCAAGCTCATAGCGATTGCAGTGATTCTGCTTTTTAAGTTCTTCAAGTGATGGATAAATCATTTTTCTGCTCCGTTTTCTGTTTTATTTTTGTTTGTTGATTTTAAAATTATATAATCAGCCTTTCGGCGGATTGGTAAGCTTAACCCTTCCGGGAAATCTTTTGTCAAGGGCATCGATGTTCCGAAAAACCCTGTGCTGCTCGCACTTTACAATCTCGATAATTCTGTTTGCAGCATCCTCAACGCCGTTCTCGTCATTTACAACGGTATAGTCAAAGAGCTCGATCATTCCGTATTCGACAAGCGCTCTCTTCAGGCGGTTTTCAATGTCCTCCGGAGTGTTTGTCTTTCTTCCGACAAGCCTTTGCCTTAACACCTTGAAATCCGGAGTCGTAATAAAGACCGCAACGCTGTCCGGGCAAAGCCTTTTGATGTTGCCGGCGCCCTCAACCTCGACCTCAAGGATCAGATTCATTCCCTCGTCAAGCTTTTTAAGCTCGCTTGCCGGAGTTCCGTAATAGTTGCCGCAGTACTGCGTGTATTCAATAAACTTTCCTTTTTCAATTCCGGATTTGAATTCTTCCTTTGTAATGAAATGATAGTTGACCCCATCAACCTCTCCGGGTCTCGGAGCTCTTGTCGTTGCCGAAACCGAAAAGGCAAATCGGTCGGATTTCTTCATCATTTCAGAAACAATAGTTCCCTTTCCGGTACCTGCTGCACCGCATACGATAAGCAAAAGTCCCTTCGGATTGTTCTGTAGTTCAGTCATCTGTTCTTCCTCGACAATATTTAAACATCTTTTTGTACATCTGCTGCCGCCCATCTGCCGGCGTGCTTCGCTCCATGTCAAAGCATCCGCACCGCACGCAGCACACACGCCACATCGCAGCACACCTTGATTTGCTGTGCCTTCGCGCGCCACACTCCTGTGTCACGCAAAAACGCCGTGCCGCCAAGCCTTGCACCTCCGCATAGTCCGCGCGCCGTGCCATCGCATCGCCCATGCACAGTACCGCCGCATAATATGGGCATAATTTTGTCAGTCGTCCTGACCTTCCGCATCGTCCGGCTCGTCGGAGCCAACCCTTGCGGAAATTGTTTCCGGCTGAAGCGCGGAAAAAACAAGCAGATCGCTGTCGGTAATAATAACAGATCTCGTTTTTCTGCCGCAGGAAACGTCAATCACCTTCCCCTGGTCCTTTGCCTCCTGCATAAGCCGTTTAATCGGGGCAGAATCCGGACTTACAATCGCAAGAATCCTTTCGTCCGCAACCATGTTGCCAAAGCCCACGCTGATAAATTTCATATTTTCACCTCATGTAATTCGGATATCAAATAACCATGCGCCTGCCCTTCATATATCCAGGCAGCATCAGGCTTTTTTATATTATTTAAGGTTATTCAATATTCTGAATCTGCTCCCTGATCTTTTCAACCTCGCATTTTGCCTCGACCACGAGCTTTGCAATTTCGGAATCGTTCGACTTTGACCCGGTGGTATTGATCTCGCGGTTAATCTCCTGCACAAGGAAATCAAGCTTGCGTCCGATAGGCTCTGATGAATCGAGAGTGTCCTCAAAAGCCTTTAAATGGCTTGCAAGTCTTACCATTTCCTCGTCGACTGCAATCTTGTCGGCAAAAATCGCGCACTCGGTAAGAATTCTTGCCTCATCCACCTCAATGTCAAACTCATCAAGCGTGTTCTTAAGCCTTGTTTCAAGCTTTGTCCTGTACTCCGCTATGTTCTTTTCGGAGCGCGCATTGATAAGCTTTGCCATCTGCTCGATATTCTGCTTTTTAATAAGCAGATCCGCCTTGAGATTTTCTCCCTCGGTTTCTCTTGCCTTTATAAATTTGTCGATTGCCTCATCAAGAAACGGCAAAAACGTCTGCCATTCCTTTTCAATATCCTCGTCCGGCTTTCTCACAACAAAAATGTCGCGGTTCTGTGCAAGACGGGATACCGTCACGTCATCCTGTATGCCAAGCTCGCTCGAAAGCTTTCTTAAAGCATCAAGATAGCTTTTTGCATATGACATGTCCGGCTCGATGCTGACGCCCTCCGCGTCAATCACCTCTATTGTCACGCCGATGTCGATCTTTCCTCTGGATATGCCCTTTGACGGTATATACTTGCGTATCCTGTCCTCAAGAAAGCCGTAGTTTCTCGGAAGCCTGACCGATAGGTCAAGGAATCGGTTGTTTACCGATCTGATCTCACAGGTAAAAATTTTTCCGCCCTTTTCCCCCGTGGATCTTCCGAATGCAGTCATGCTGTTTACCATTATAATAGCCCGTCCAATCGTTCTTTTATAGTCTTAAAAACTGAAAATCAATCCGCCTGTATGCAGGAAAGTCAAAAAATCATTTAAAAAATTTGTCCATTCCGGTAAGCGCTCTGAGCTTGTTAATATACAGGGATATAAGCTTCGTCATTGCAAAATCGTAGATAAAAAACGCGATATATTCAAGAACAACGACCGCCGCATAATATAAATATCCCTCTGTCTGGTTCGGCGTCAGCACAAAAATCGAAACTATCATAATCAAAGCCGCCGCCACGGTAAAATCCGCAAATTTGAGCAGCGTGCAGAACGGCTCCTTCAGCTTTTCAAGCTTTTCCTTCAAAATCGGATAAAGACCGCCGAACGCAATATATACGACAGCGGAAAATTTGTCCGGCAAAAGCAAAAGTGACAGAACCGAGGTTGCCGCATACAGCATGATCGGATAGTAGCTGCCCATCTCGATAACGGCAAAATATACCGGCACAGACGCAATAGCAATCATGGTAAGATCAAGGAAGCTGATGACCGTTCCGATATACATGACCGTCACGCTGAGCGCAACAAGACATGATGCCATTGCAAGCTTTTTTGTTCTTATCCGTCTTTCGTAAACTTCATTCATCCGCACTCACCGTTTTGTTTTGTACCATCAAAAAACCAAACCGAAATTTTAAGGTCTGCCTTAGCAGCATCTGATAAGATCTCCGCCGAGGCACTCGCAAAGACAGTCTGCACAAAGAAGCCCCTGGCAGACATCGCAAAGATCGAATCTGCCGTTTGAAACCGTCCGATAGCCCCTGTTGTAGGAATTCGATCTTGCCTTTAAATCCTCAAGCACATTGCGGTACTCCTCGTTTGAAGGATCCATGTAGCACGCCGTTTCAAGATGCTTCTGCGCATCGAAATACCAGCCCTTGCGAATGAGGACACAGCCCTTCAAAAAGTTCCATTCGGCATTTCTCTCGCTTTGAATAATCGAGTTAAGGATAAGATCCGCCTCGGAATATCTGCCGAGATTAATCGATTCTCTTACCCTGCGGTAGTCATCCGCATGCGCTCCGGAATATGAGCTGTAGCCGTCCCCGTATGTGCTTCCCGGATTTCCGCGGCTGTAGGAGCTTCCCTGCCTTTGGCTGCTGCCGGATTCGCGCATCTTTTTGATTAAATCGTACGCCTCGTTTACCTCTTTCATCTTTTCTTCCGCAAGATCCGAAAGAGGACTGTTCTGGTAGTTGTCCGGGTGATACTTTCTTGCAAGCTCCCTGTATGCTTTTTTTATCTCCTCATCGGATGCATCCGGCGACACGCCGAGCACCTTGTATGGATCAGACATTAAAATTATATCCTTTCTTCGCTTTTGCGAAACAGCGCATCCGGCTCGGCACGCTTTGCCATTCCGGAGTAAATTATGTTTTCTGCAATATTCTTTATTCCGCTGTCATAAAAATCAATCAGTTCAGCAGCCGAGGCAAGAGCCTCAAGTTCAAGCCGAAGCGATGTTTTAAGCCGCTCCGAAATACCTGACGCGTCCTCCTCTTTTGCAAGAGAATTAAACGATCCTGTTTTAAGATCAGAATCAAGGTCCTCTGCCGCATCGATTATATAAATATATCTTCCGGTATGATAGCCGATTTCGTATGCAACACGCCTTTTTGTATCATCCTCAAGCTGATGGCAAAATACCTCGCCGAGAAGCTCACCGAAGATGTCCGCCGCCTCGTCAAGCGAGGTTTCGCTGCTTTTTTCAAGCTCGGAAAGCCTTGATAGCTTCTCTCTTATAATCTTGTCCAGCTCGGAAAGCCCGGCTTTTCTTCTCAGCCTTTTCGCATACGGCAGAAGCGACACCGAGGCAAGCCTTGAAAGTCCCTTTCTGTCTCTTGCATCATCGAAAATGTTATAACACGCAAGAAGAGAGCCTGCCCTTGCACTGTAGTCGAGCGACCGGCACGAGCCTACGGCTGTCCTTTTTTTAATCGGATGAGCAATGCATCTTATTGCAGACACCGATGTTGCATCGCCCTCAAGCCCTGCACGGATAAGCGCGAGAAAAACGATGTCATAAGAAAGGGTAAGCGATGAGGATCGGCATACATGCTTTCCCATGCATCTGCAAAGGCCGCAATAGAAGCTTTTATACAGCTCAAGCTCCTTGACCTTAAGCTCCCCCGAATCCGGCTTGACATAGCCAAACATTTTAGCTCCTTTTCTTATCCAACATTTTCCGCATTATACTTCACATTTTATTATACTATATTTTTCCGCAAAAGTCTATAGTTCTAAGTTTTTATTTCAATTTTTTTAAAAAATGTTCAAACTATTTACGTTTTTTAAAAGAAAGCGGAATCGGCGGCAAAAGTAAAAATAAAGACAAAAAAGCCGGAGAGCAAAATACCCTCCGGCATGTGCGGTGTAAAATTATAAAAACACAGGACGCAGCTGCTTTCCCTCCATTGCAAAGTCAAGCGCCTCGGGTATCCTTTCAAAGCTTGCCACAAGCGAAAACGGCTTTGAAACGGGATCGTCCTGCTCCATAGGAACAAAATATATATTTTTGCGGTTCATAAGAGCTCCAATGTTCGAGAGATTCGCAGACAGCGCGTCGTTTGACGCAAGAGAGATCAAAAGCGGACGCTCGCAACGAAGATGTGCCTTTGCAGCCATCGTAACCGGCGTGTCGGTAATTCCGTGTGCAAGCTTTGCAAGAGTATTGCCGGTGCAGGGAGCAATAATCAGAGCATCAAGCGGTATGCGCGGACCGAGCGGTTCGGCGCCCTCTATTGTCGTAATTGCGCTTCTTTTGCATATCGAGCAGATTCTTTCGGTAAGCTCTTTGGACTTTCCGAATCTCGAATCTGTTTTCTGTACATTGAAGCTGAAAATCGGAAGAATGTCGTACCCACCGCAAACAAGTCCCTCGAGCACGCCGATCGACCTTTCAAAAGTGCAGAACGAACCGCAGAATGCATAGCCGATCATAGATTCACCCCACTTCTGATAGGACATGAGCCAAACGAGCAAAGGATCTCGTCAATACTCTGAGCCATAATCCTGCCTGCGCTCACCGGAGCAACCTTTCCGGGAAGCGACAGCGCATGAATAACCTTGACACCGCACTCCTCCGCCGCAATCTCGTCAACGCCTCCCGGAAGGGATGCAAGATCGATTACCGGCACATCCTTTCTTATATGCGAAATGACCGGTCTCGTCAGTATCTTCGCAGGAGCCGTGTTGAATATCACATCCGCACGCTCTGCCGCATCGCACAGCTCGCTGTACCTGACAGCCTCATATCCGAAGGCGCGGATAAATGCAAGATCTCCGTCCTTTCGTGCAGCCGCAAGAACATGACATCCCATCGATAAAAGCAAGCCGGAAAGAATCTTTCCGATTCTTCCAAATCCGCAGACAAGCGCCGTAGAACCGAAAAGCGTCACCTGAAGCTCGTTCATCGCAATTCCCACAGCCCCCTCCGAGGTCGGAATCGCATTCATAACCTTAAAGCTCTCGGACTCCATGCAGTCGTATAGCCTGATACCGCGCTTTGAAGCAAGAGCAAGCATTTCGTCAAAAAGATGTCCGCCTATAAGAATCTGCTCCTTTGATACGCTCTCGATCAGCTCTTCAAAGGTCAGCTTTTCATCGCTCAAAGGAAAATTAAGATATAAACCGTCCTTGCTTGTAGGAAGCGGAAGAATTACCGCAAACGCCCCGTAAAGAACCGCGGAAAGAGATTTTGCCGCCTCGAGCCTGCCGCCGTATGTATCAAGACCCCATACGGCAACCTTATAGCCCCTTTCGGCAAAGTATTCCGCAACAAAGAGCTGTCTTTGGTCCCCTCCGATAACCGCAATCTTATTTTCACGTTTAACCAAAAGTTTTCCATTCCTTTCATATAGCATTTCTTTAGCATCTCTTGACAGAGAGAAAAAGCACCCCTCTGTCGATAACATTTTATGCCGCAAAAACAAACATGTTCGGTTCCGGCAACGAATTCAGAGCATCATTTTGCCGGTTATAAAATCAGCTGTAAAATCGCTGTTGAAAAAGAAAACTCAGTATGGTAAAATAATGCCGTAAACACAAATAAGGAAAGTAAAGAAAATATAAAGAAAGTATTTTAAAAAAAAAGAAAGGCCTTTTGCTGCAATGAAAGAATCAAACGATGTAATCTATAAGGTTTCGCTTAAAAGTATAGTAGACGAATTTGCACTTAAAACGCTGTACATGCCGGAAAACGACGTGATGATCACAAGATCCGACCTTATGCGTCCCGGTCTTGCCTTCAACGACTTTTACGGATATTTTGACGCATCGAGAATTCAGATAATCGGAAACGGCGAATGGGGATATCTTTCAACCCTCGACCATAAAACCTATCTCGATAAGATCGATGCATTTATGTCGCATGCTCCGGTAGCAATCGTTTTCACAAGAGGAATCGTCCCGGGAGATGACTTTATAGAGCTGGCAAAAAAATATAAGGTTCCGGTTCTTGTGTCGCCGATAAGAACATCCGAGCTCATGTCAATGCTGATATCCTCCCTTTCGCTCAGTCTCGCGCCGAGAATTACAAGATCCGGAGTATTCCTTGAGGTGTACGGAGAGGGAGTCCTTATCCTCGGCGACAGCGGAATCGGAAAGAGCGAAACAGCCATCGAGCTTGTAAAAAGAGGACACAGACTGATAGCGGATGATGCCGTAGAAATAAAAAAAGCATCGTCTAAGACACTTGTGGGCTCGGCGCCCGATCTTATACGACACTATGTTGAGCTCAGAGGAATCGGAATAGTCGACGTAAAACGGCTTTTCGGAATCGGCTCCGTAAAAGACACCGGAAAGATCGAAATGATTGTCAACCTCGAGCCGTGGGTCGAAGGAAAAATGTACGACCGCTTCGGGCTCGAGGAGGAACATACCGAAATAATGGGTATAAGCATTCCGACAACAACAATCCCGGTAAGGCCGGGAAGAAACCTCAGTATTATAATCGAGGTTGCGGCAATGAACAACCGTCAGAAGAGAATGGGATATAACACCGCGGTAGAATTTAACAAAAGACTGATGAGCCTTGCCGAAAAAGAAACACAGAACTGAAATCCGCGATTACGCAAGATATTCCGAAAGGACCTCGACAAGAGAAAAGGGAGTGACCTCGCATCTGCAGAGCAGGTCGCAAAGAAGAATTCCGGATGCCCTGTCCGGAGCGGCATCGAAAACAAACCTGCTCTCGGCGACATCACCGTCGTGAAGAATGCAAAGTACAGAAAAGCACTCCCTGTCCGCTTCCTTTCCGGATAAAAGCAGATACTCAATTAGAAAGCTGCCTCCGGGAGCATCGGCCTCGCATTCGGTTTCATAGATTATCTTGTTTCGTACGTAGTCCTTACACAACTTAACATACCACCTTTCAAGATCGACCCTGCTTCGGCTGGGTTGATTTTTTTACCTTGGTTTAAATTATATCACCAAACCGCACATAAAGTAAACAAAACCTCATTTATCTTCCTCGACATAACGATTGGAAAGCTTTACAGTTTTTTTATATAGAAAATTTCTGCCATATGTGCACCTTGCACATTCTCTCGCTGAAATTCTCGCACTATATTGTCGAAAATGCACATTATTCGGCTTTTAAAAAATAAGTAATGAATTTTTTTGCTGTTTTATAAATATTTTCCCGAATTATGAATTATTTTGTCAATGACAAGACAAAATATTTGTATTATAATGAATACAAAAAGCAGTGGTGAAAACTGCACAATTTGAGGTGAACTAATGAAGAAAATTTTTACATTTCGGATAGAGAAAATCGCCGCCGAATACATAAAATGCGGTCTGTTTTTGATAATAATCGCCCTTGCGATGATAATTTTCCGGTTTAATACTGCCTCACAGGATGAGCTGTTCGTCCTTATCTGCAGCTTTGATGAGATTTTAAAGGTGCCGCTCATCTCGCTGAATATTACAATCGGCGGCGGATTGATTCTTGATTACATAATCAAAAAAAATAATCAGCGCAGCTGAACCCGGTTGATTATCGAAGGAAATTATGCTAAAATATTTATAAAAAGCTTGCTCTGCAAGCTTTTTGGACTATTGCCCCACCGTGCTGCGCACGATGTGGATATTGAATCATCAAAAGAAAAGCAAAAAACGACAAAAAACGATAATTTCCGGAGAAAAACGAAAAATGGATCTGTCAGAGCTTAAAAACTGTAATCTGTGCCCGAGAAAATGCGGCGTGAACCGTCTTGATATAAACTCCGGTTCAAAAGGCTTCTGCAATGCCGCAGGAGAAACAATACGTATCGGAAGAGCCGCACTTCACTACTACGAGGAGCCCTGCATCTCCGGAGAAAGCGGATCGGGGGCAGTCTTTTTTTCCGGATGCAGCCTTCGCTGCGACTTCTGCCAGAACAGCTCGCTCAGCCGTGAGTTTTCCGGTGCGGACGTCGATATAAGCCGGCTTGCAGAAATTTTTTTCGAGCTTAAGGAAAAGGGAGCAAACAATATAAATCTTATCACGCCGACACACTATACCACTCAGATAAGAGAGGCGATAAAAATCAGTAGGCGAAAAGGCTTTGACCTTCCGTTTGTCTGGAACAGCAGCGGATATGAGCTGAGCCGGACGCTTCGAACCTTAGACGGGCTGATCGATATCTGGCTTCCGGATTTTAAATATCTTTCAAGCGAAACAGCAGGAAAATATTCAAAAGCAAAGGATTATCCGGAGTATGCAAAGTCAGCAATAAAGGAGATGGTCCGCCAGTGCCCGACGCCCGAGTTCTCCTACAACGGCATAATGAAAAAGGGCGTAATAATCCGCCATCTTCTCCTGCCCGGTCAGCTTGAGCAGTCAAAGAGGGTTATCGAATACCTTCATAAGGAGTACGGAAATTCGATATATTTAAGCATAATGTCACAGTATACGCCGCAGGAATCCTCAACTCTTGAAGAGCTTAAAAATCCGGTTCCCTATTCCGAATATGAGGAGCTTGTTGATTTTGCAATGTTGATCGGTGTCGAAAACGGTTTTATCCAGGAGGAGGGCTCGGCAGATGACAGCTTCATCCCGGTTTTTAACGGAGAAGGAGTCATATAAAATAAAAAATACTCCTGCACGGCGATCGTATAAAAACCGGCAAAGCCTTTAAAAATGCCGAAAAACAGTAATTCAGAGGCATATTTATAAGCAAACACCGTCAAGTCCGGCTTAAAGCGGAAAAAACATATTGAAAAAAGCGTGGATTTGTGCTAGAATAATATAAGTGTGAAAAAATGCAGAAAGGAGGATTTGACTTATATGTTTGGACTTTTTCGCAAAAATGCCGCAAAGACACCGCAAAAGCCGAAAGCAATTGCCTTTGTAGATTTTGAGCACTGGTATATCTCGCTCGACAAAATGCACCATCTCCGCCCGGATATAAAGGCATGGAGAGATGAGCTGAGCGAGCGGTTCGATATGAAAGAAATTATTTTTTTTGCAGATTTTTCAAATCAGTCACTGCGATCGGAAATACCGAAGATAAGAGAAATAACAAATTACATAATAGAAACGCAGAATGCTTCGTCGAACTATAAAAAAGATTTTACCGATTTTATCATGCTCGATCACATTTATCAGAACGCAATGAACAGCGATGACATTGATACGTTTGTACTGTTTTCGGGCGACGGACATTTCAATTCGGTCGTTAATTTTCTCACATCAAGACTGAAGAAGAAGGTTTTAGTATACGGAATCCGCGATGCAATGAGCAATCAGCTCCGCAACTCGGCAACATGGTGCATCACCCTGCCGAAAAACAACGATCCGGACCTTGAGATCTATAAGCTGATTTTAAGAAACATGAAGTATCTTAAAGATAAGAACTCTGCAAGCAACGGAAAGTATTATCCCACGTTCTGGCCGACAGTCGAAATGGTTTCAAGGCTGAACAAGCTTAAAAAGAAGGACGTGGCAGAAGCACTTCGCAAAATGATTTCAAAGGGCTATATCATACAGCTTTCAGAGAAGCTGCCGGACGGAAAGGTAATAAAATACCTGAGCGTAAAATGGAACAAGTGCGAAAGCGACGGAATTACGGCAGATTGACAGCTGAATAAAAAACAGAATATAAAGCCGATATCAAAGCGGCGGCAAGAGCTTACTGTTCTCTGCCGCTGCTTTTTGTTTTACAAAACATATAAAAGCTGTTGACATTCGGTTTATATTGTGTAAAATTAGAATAAAAAATTATGATTATCAGTTTAGGGTAGAAATGAAAAAAAGAATTGTACTTGGATCCGGATTTGCTTTCGGATTTGATATTTCGGTCAAAAACATGCTCGGCGAAGTCGAACAGCTTGCTCTTTACGAAAGCAAAAGCAAGGAAAACAACTACGTCTTTACATCCGAGCACGAGGAATATATTCTTGAGGCATATCTTAAGGTCGAGGACATGGGAAAATCCTCCTGCGTCAGAGTCGGATGCAGCATCAAGAATCTTATCGGATTTGATATAGTTTACACACTTGCAATATATGACTCGATCACCGTGCGCCTGTATCCGGAAAACGATCCGACCGAGGTGTTCGGAAATTATTTTCACATTGCAAAAAAGACAGACTGCTGGACATTTCCGTTCTTCAGCAGCAGCTTAAACGACCTTAAAGGCAGAGCTGTTTCGATTGTGTGGAAGGACGGAGATCTCTATCACCAAATGATGCCGCTCGTTGATAAAAGCTTTAAAACCGATATAAAGCCGATTGACGGATGCCTCGGCTTTACGGTTGCTCCGTATGCCGGAGGATTTTGCGATATCGACTGCGCAAGCCTTATTATAAGCTATGATGAAAATCCCTATCAGATGGCGGAAAGCACGGTTAAAAACGGCTTTGAGGCTCTGAAAAAGAGACCGTCGCTTACGTCAAATACAAGAGTTTCCGAGCTGTTTAACTATATCGGCTGGTGCACATGGGATTCAATGCGCCTCGATGTCAATTCCGCGGATATTATAAAAAAAGCCGATGAGCTGAAAGAGGCACAGATCCCGGTCAGATGGATTTTGATTGACGACGGCTGGTTCCCGGAAAACAGCAAGAGACAGCTTACCGGGCTTAAGGAAATCAGGGAAAAATTCCCGGAGGGCTTCAAGGCGCTCTGCGATAAGCTCAAAAACACCTACGGTATGAAATATGTAGGAATCTGGGAGTGCGAAAGTGGGGACTGGTACGGAATAGAGCCGGATTCCGAGCTTGAAAAAAACAACCCGGAGCTTTTCCTGCGCCTGAAAAACGGATATGTCATTCCCCGTCCGGACGAGGGAGGAAGCTTCCTTTTCTGGAATGAGATGCATAAATATTTAAGCTACTGCGGATTTGACTTTGTAAAGGTGGATACACAGTGCAACATCGAGGGCTGCACAAGCGGAGCATATCCGATAGGAGAGGCGGCAAACGGAATTCACAGCGGCCTTGAAGGATCTGTCGGGCTTTATTTTGACGGAGCCTGCATCAACTGCACCGGAATGGGCCATGCCGATCTCTGGAGCCGTTCTGTCGGAATGATAAACCGAAATTCGGAAGACTTTGTCGCAACCGATATAAACACAATGAGCAAATTTATAAACGAGAACATCTACAACTCGTTTTACCACAGCCATTTCTGCGCTGCCGACTGGGACATGATGTGGAGCAAGAGCGAAACAACAGAGCTTAATGTCGTTCTTCACGCGGTAAGCGGCAGCCCGGTATACTTTTCCGATCCGCTCGGAATGAGCGATAAGGACGTCATTATGCCGTTCTGCCTTTTGAACGGAAGACTGCTTAAATGCGACGGCTATGCAAATCCGACAAGAGACAGATTGTTCTTAAATCCGATGACGCAGGACATCCTTTCAAAATGCTTCAATTTCTCAAAGGATTCCGCAGTAATTGCCCTGTTCAATACAAATCAGAGCAAAAAGAAGATCAAAGACAGCTTTAAAATATCCGATGCGGACGGAATCGAAGGGGAAAGCTTTGTCCTCTACGACAGAAAGACAAAAACCGCAGTCCTTTCAAAAAAGGAGGAGGAGCATAAGCTCACTCTTGACCCTGACACAGCAAGACTTTATATCGCAACACCCTTCAAGGACGGAATTGCCGCACTCGGAGCTGTCGATAAATATGTCTGCCCTGCCATAATCGAGGACAGGATAATTGCAAAGAATACACAGAGCTTTGTTCTCTCTGAGGGATGCATATTTGCATTTTCGGCAGACTGCCCGGTTTCTGTCACCGTAAACGGAGCGCCGGCAGAGACAGAAAAGGACGGTGTTCTTTTAAAGGTCGACTGCAGAGCCGGAGCCGGAAGGGTCATCGTTTCGATTACACAGAAATAAATATAAAAGCATAAAAATAAAACAGGCAAAAAAGGCATCTGTACAAAAAACGTACAAATGCCTTTTTAATTATGTCAAAACGGTAAATCAAACCGCAATCAGTTCTTTTTCTTCCTTAATACGTTTAAAAGGATATAAATTCCGATAAGAAAAACAACAGACAAGACAAGAACCGCATACATTGCGCCCATGCTGACGCGGTTGTCAAAGAAGTAAATGTTGCAGTCGATCGAATCCTTAATTCCCTCTATAACCTCGCTCGGAAATCCGTTTGACGGCATTTCGCTTAACACCCCGTTCAGCGAATGGTTACGGATAAGCGATGTTCCGTAGGTTCCCGGAAGGAAGGATATAACCTTCTGAAGACCGTTGCTGAAGCTCGAAATCGGCATGTATGCTCCGCAGATAAATCCGTATCCGGCACTAACAATCGTTCCGACAGCGGAAATCTGACCCTGCGACGACAAAAACAGATTTATAATCGACGACAGCGCCGTACCGAAAAGAACAAGCAGGATCACATCCGAAAAGATTCCGAGAACATCGGCAAAGGACAGATACCAGCCCTCCTTTAAAAGGTACAAAAAGCAAAGGCCTGTTGCCGCAAAGCAGACGATCAGCGTGCTTATAACGGTTGCGATATAATAGCCGAGCGCCATTGTCGACTTTTTTACCGATGTCATTGTAAGATCCCGTCTGGCGCCTGACACCTTGTCGGTTACCATCAGGAAATTGGAGCAGAAAGCCACCGTAACGCAGCAAACCGCAAGCAGCGACGACATAAGCTCTCCTGCGACGGTTGCGTTAATAAGCTTGTCCGGTATTGAAAGGAACTCCGGAATTGCGGAGCGGAAGCTGTCGCGGTAAACATTTGCAAGGAATGTGGAATACAGAACAAGCAGTATGCCGGGAGTAATCAAGGACGTAAAGAACATTCCCTTGTCCTTAAAAAACAGCTTGCAGTTTCTTTTAATCAAAGCACCGAGTCCGGTCATTTTTCAGCACCTCCAGCCAGCCTTTTGCCGGTAACGGCAAGAAAGACATCGTCCATTTTTCCCTTTGTTATTTCATAATCGCAGAAAAGCTCCGGATTATTGACTATCAGTCCGGTAGCCTCCTTCGTGTTCGGAACCGAAACGCGGTATGCATCCCTGATTGCCTCGTACGGCAGCTTAAGCGATGCAACATCAGCCTCCGACACGCCGTAAAGGGTGATGAAATCTCCCGTATAGTTATTTTTCAGCTGAAGCGGAGTTCCCTCTGCGACAATCTTTCCGCTGTCAAGGATAACGACATAATCGGCATCGGCCGCCTCCTCCATATAGTGCGTGGTGAGGAATACCGTCATGCTTTCCTTTTTTCTAAGCTCTGTCACCACATCCCAGAGAAGCTTTCTTGTCTGCGGATCAAGTCCTGTTGTCGGCTCGTCAAGAATAAGAATTTCAGGCTTGTGCAAAAGCGCGCGTGCAATATCGATCCTGCGGCGCTGACCTCCCGAAAGCTTGCCTACCGTGCGGTCAAGCAGATTTTCAAAATCAAGCAGCTTTGAAAGCTCGTCAAGACGCTTTTTAAAGTCCTCTTTCCCGATTCCGTAAAGAGCTGCACGGCTTGAAAGATTGTCCCTTACGCTTAGTGCCTGGTCAAGAACCGAATTCTGGAAAACAACCCCGAGCCTGCGCTTGACCGACTCAAGCGACTGGTCAATATTCTCGCCGCAAACCTCAACCGTTCCGCTGTCCTTTTCAAGCTGTCCGCAAAGGATCGAAATCGTCGTGCTCTTTCCTGCGCCGTTTACGCCGAGAAAAGCAAAAAGCTCTCCCTTCTTTACGCAGAAGCTGATGTCCGAAACCGCCTTGACACTTCCGAACGACTTGCAGAGATTTTTAATGTCTATTATATGCTCCATTCAAAGTCCTCCTGTCTGATATTTACTTTTTTATTCAATTTATATTGAAAGTCAGCCCTGCTTTGCCATATCCGAACTGCCGCTCTTGCCTTTTTTCCTGCTTTTGTAAAAGCCGACCGTCCAATTTGCAAGCGCAGCCGCCGACAAAGACGGAAGAAGCCAGATGAAAATCCCGAACGTCCGAACGGAAATTACTCTTAAAAGCATTGAAAGCGCAACAGTAAGTCCGCATAAAAATGAAAAGCAAAATCCGCGCCGGTCGATGTAAAAGAATTGAGGAAGTGCACAAAGCGGCAGAAATACAGGGCATATAAGAATCAGATATGCGGATCTTAATGCAGCCGAGCCGCAGAATATAATCGCCGCACAGCTGATGCTCAAAAGCACAAGAAAAACAGCGAAAATGATCCTTTTTATCGTTTGAATCATTTTGTTTTCGGCACCTCTTGCTCCGAATAAATCTGTAAAAGCGGATGCAAACGCAAAAGGCACAAAAAGCATTTCAAGAACCGAAAAAACATACGGCGCAACCGTAAAATCAAGAAAATTGTACGCTCCCCTTCCGCAGGCAGCCGAAAGCACCGACAGGGCAAAAAGAGCAATCGTTCTGCCATTTAACCTTTTGTAAAAGCAGTTTGAAATCACAAGCGCCAGAAGCAAAAGAAGCAGAGGAACCAAAAGAGCATCGAGAATAAATATTCTCATCCCGGTAACGCTTTTGCCGTTAAAAAAGAGTGGGTATATGGCCTCTGCCGAAAAGAAGGTCAAAGCCTCAAGAAAAAGAAACATTCCGCACGACAAAAAGAAAGTGATTTTTTTCTGCATACGGAAGCTCCTTTGCATATCGATAAAGAAAATTTCAAAACACACCGCATATCTCAGCTACGCTTTACTGCTGCCGCGTTTAGCGCGTTTAGTATATCACAAAAGCGGCGTACAAACGCCGAGGCAGCGAAGCTGTCCAAAATTCCAAAGGAATTTTGCTTTTAATGATTCAATGTCCGCAGTCGCACGAAGTGCGGAAAAGCGCCAGCTTCAAAATCTTGCCAAGGCAAGATTTTCTGCGGACATTATACCATTGAAATTTATAAAAGTAAATACAAAAATAAATAAAGATGGACATATTTCGGCTTTTATGTTAAAATATTCATGATATTGCCCCACCGTGCCCTGCACGGATGTGGATATTGCAACAGCAAAAGTCGGCTTTATCGCCGTTTACGGCGCTTTTTGCGCCGCTTTTGCGTTTAAATATTTGAAGATATTCTATAAAAAGCAAGGAAAAGCCATGGAGAAAAAACGCCCGGTTTATTATGTCGGAAACAGCAGCATGAAGGTAAAGCTCCGCTCCGGTTCAATCGAGGGGATCTATGTTGAAAACGGGAAATCTCTCTGCCAGATGATCAGTTCCGAAAGA
Source organism: uncultured Eubacteriales bacterium (assembly GCA_934447715.1). GTDB lineage: Bacteria > Bacillota > Clostridia > Oscillospirales > CAG-272 > HGM12657. The sequence goes on from CAKSER010000019.1 coordinate 19,140, forward strand.
GCGAGGCTCGAGTACTTTTCAAGAGGAGAGCTTGAAGCGATGATCTCTGTCGAAAGCGAGAGGAGCAAGCTTGAGGAAAAAATCCGGTTCTTTGACTATTGCGATCCGAAGGCTCCGGTGTTTATAAGAAGCATCAGCGCAATGCACCGCGGCTCATTTACAATAAGAGCTCCGAAAAACCTGGCTATAAGCTTTGCCGATCAGTACAGAATAAATAAAAGCGCAATCAAATGCCTGATGATATCCGATCCTGAAACCGGAAAGCGGCTTTACATCGGGCTTGTCGGCAATTTCAGATATATTCCGCACACCTCGTCGGTTCTCTTCGAATTCGGATATTCCGATATAATTTTTTCATACGGAAGACCGGACGAGGCAGCCTCTAACCTCCGGGCGGCGTATAAAAGGATCGAATATGAAAATCCCCTTGAAATGACGCCGCAGAACATCATGTTTATCCGTTCAAGAAAAAGATCGGCAGATTCGAGAATGCTTTTAAGGTCTGACGGAACCGGCTTTGAAGAAAAGCACGAGCAGCTGAAAAAAATAATCGGATATTTCAGCGATACGGTCGACTCTCTTTCGGAGGGCAACGGCGTAATTACCCCGGAGCCCGAAAAAAGGCTTCAGAGAACCGATCTGATTCTTAATATCGGCGTCACCCTTTATAAAATCGGCAGACGGGACGCTGCGCTGAGAATATTGAAATTCGCCTTTGAGCTTGAAAAAAAATATAAATTCATTCCGCTTTTTGCAAACACAAAAAACGGAGACAGCGACTGTGACAGACTCGGATTTACCTCGGATATCGCATTTGTCAAGCTGTGGTGCCTGTTTTCCGATACAGAGGAAGGTAAAAGCCTTTATTCTATGGTAAACGGCTGCATCGAAAGGCTTGCCGCACGATCGGTATGCGGAATGCTGCCTTTTACCGGCTTTGAGGAATGCTTTGAAAAGGATTCGGAGGACATATCCCCCACAATCAGGTTCCACGGCTCGCTCGAAAACACCGTGCGGTATCTTGATGCGCTGCTTGATTTCCGCAGGCACGCGGAAAACAAGGAAAGAGCCGAAGCCGAGATCAGGATAGTAAAAAAGGCGATTATAAACAATTTTGCCGGCCCCGATGGGTTTTATCTTAACGCCCCGGTGCGTGAAAGCAATATCAAGCACCCACACGCCATATACGGCTGCTGCGACATCTGCTACATCAAAAAAACAGAAAGATGGTCGCTTGAAAGTCAGCTCGGTACAGGCTGGCTCGAGCGCACCGTAAGAGGCTTTTATTCGTGTCCCGACTGTCTTTCGGAAAAACCGCTTTCAAAGCATATCGAAAAATCGGCACTGTATATAAAGGATATAAAGCCATTGCTTCTTCTTTACTATGCAGACGACGAGCTTTCGGATACTCTTAAACTAAACGAATATCTTGCAAAGCAGCTTTCGGAAAACAGCAGGCTGTCATTTCCCGAAAGAGGGCTTGCTCTCGGCTTCCTTTACGATCATTCGGTCGCCCTGTATGAAAAGGAGCTTTCCCTGCTCTATAACGAAATACGGACAACCGAGCTTTCGTTAAATGAGCTTGCATACCTTATCCGCGGCTCGTCGGTATCCGCCAAAAGGCACAAAAAGCCGATTTGAAATTAATATTATTTTTTTTAAAAAAGCTATTTACATTTGATAAAAAACATGTATAATCGAACTATAACTGTTTTAGATTCCGTTGCGTAGGCAGATAGGAGAACATGCTATGAAAATTTATTCGGTCGTGATTGTCGGATGCGGATACATCTGTAAATCCCATGTAGAAGATATATATTGGAGAGAAAATATAAAGGTAGTCGGTGCAATCGATGTTGACCTTGAAAGGGCAAAGCAGTTTGCAGCCCGTTACAATATCCCGAGCTACGGCACAGACTATAAGCCGTACCTCGAAAGAGAAGACGTTGACATTGTAATCATCGGTACATATACCGATACCCATCTGCCGATAATGAAGGACTGCGTTGAGCACGGCAAGCACGTTCTCTGCGAAAAGCCGATAGCCAACACCGTCGAAAAGGTCGAGGAGTTCAGACAGATTGCAACAAGCGGAAAGGCATATGTTCTGATCGATCTGATCCTTCGCAGAAACGAAAGCTACAAGCTGATCAAGAAAATGATCGACGAGGATGCAATCGGACACCCGGTTGTATTCAGAATGGCGCAGAATCACCACACAGTAGGCGCAAACTGGGAAAGACACAAGCATCTGTTAAACGACTGCCCTCCGATTGTCGACTGCGGAATTCACTATATGGACGTCATGGAATGGTTTACCGGAAGCAAGGTCAAATCGATTCGGGGAATCAAGTCGAGACTTAATAACGACATCCCGGAAAACCAGACAAACTACAATATCGTCACAGTCAAGCTTGACGACGGCTCCTCCGGATACTATGAGGTAGTCTGGAGCCCCTCCGCAACACAGGAAAGCATCAAGGAGTTCCTCGGACCGAAGGGACATATCAAGCTTGTATATGCCGATTCAAGATCCGAGTCGGATTCAAGATATGACCTTATCGAGTATTACAATTACGATAAGGACGAGTATCAGAATATCGACCTCGAATCGAAGTACAAGCCTACCTACGAGCAGATAAAGCGCCTTATCGATGCAATCGAAAACGGGAATTCGACAAATCCCGAGGTTGACTCCGCCTGCCGCATAAACAAAATGCTTCTTGAGGCATATTCGAACGGGGAAAACGATTTCCTCTACTTTGAAAGAAGCGAAAGCCCGAGCTGCAAGGACTGATTTCTTAAGGGCAATAGATACCGGGCAATTTAATAATCGAGCAAAGGAACATCCTGCATTTTGCGGGATGTTCTTGTGTTTTATCAAAAAATATGCTATACTTTAAAGAGAACACCATTTATTAAAAGAAACTATGCGTCAAAAGAACGCAGAAATAAAAAAGAATCGAGGTATTTTAGATGAACCCGATATACGAAAAGCTCGAAAAATGTCTTAGCGCCGTCAGAAAAAAGACCGATTTTGTCCCGGAGGTTGCACTTACGCTCGGCTCCGGACTCGGAAATTTTGCAAAAACCGTCGATGTTATAAGTGAAATTCCGTATTCCGAGATCGAGGGCTTCCCTGTTTCGACAGCTCCCGGTCACGACGGAAGATTTGTGTTTGCAAACGTGAACGGAGTGCCGACCGTAATCATGAAGGGCAGAATTCACTATTATGAGGGATATGAGCTTTCAGACGTCGTCCTGCCGACAAGACTGATGAAGCTTATGGGCGCGAAAACCCTGATTCTGACAAATGCCGCAGGAGGAATAAACCGCGGCTTTGAGCCGGGCGACCTGATGATTATTACAGGCCACATCAGCTCGTTCTTCCCTTCTCCGCTTGTCGGACAGAACATATCCGAGCTCGGAGTGCGCTTCCCCGACATGTCCGAGATATACAGCAAGGAGCTGAGAAAAATAATCGAAACGTCGGCTGCAAAGCTGCTTATCCCGATTAAGCACGGCGTATATCTCCAGACGACAGGACCTAATTATGAAACACCGGAGGAGATCAGAATGTACGGCATGCTCGGCGCAGATGCCGTCGGAATGAGCACCGCATGCGAGGCAATTGCCGCAAGACATATGGGAATGAAGATCTGCGGAATCAGCTGTATTTCAAACTTCGCAGCCGGAATCAGCAGCACACCTCTTTCGGAGCAGGAGGTCATTGACAACGCAAACAAGATTTCAAAGGAATTTGAAACACTTGTAAAAAGCGTCATAGGCGAAATCGGAAAGGCAGCGAAGAAATGAAGCAGAAAACCGTCATTCTCGGCTCTACGGGAATAAAATCCGGCAAAAACGCATTCGGCGCGCTCCCTGTGCAAAGAGACAGTAAAGAGGATGCTATAAGACTGTTAAGACGCGCATATGAAAGCGGATTTACCTTTTTTGACACCGCGAGGGCATATACCGACAGCGAGGAGAAAATCGGACTTGCACTTTCCGATGTAAGAGACAGGATTACAATTGCGACAAAGACCCATTCGACAGATCCCGACGGCTTTAAAAAGGATCTTCAAACAAGCCTTGAAATGCTGAAAACCGATTATATCGATATATATCAGTTTCACCAGTATACATATGTGCCGAAGCCCGGCGATAAAACCGGGATGTACGAGTGTATGCTCGAGGCAAAAAAGGAAGGCAAAATCAGACATATCGGCATAACAACGCATAAGATCGATGTAGCGGAGGAGGCGGTAAAATCCGGCCTTTACGAAACGCTTCAGTTCCCTCTTTCATATCTTTCATCCGAAAGGGACAAAAAGCTGCCGACACTCTGCAGGGAGCACAACGTCGGGCTGATCTGCATGAAGGCGCTGTCCGGCGGACTTATAACCAATGCAAAAGCAGCATATGCTTTTCTTGATCGCTATGAAAATGCCCTGCCGATCTGGGGAATCCAGAAGGAATCAGAGCTTGATGAATTCATCTCGTTTATGACCGATGCGCCGGAAATGACAAAAGAGCTTTCGGAGGTTATCGAAAACGATATTAAGGAGCTTTCCGGAGACTTCTGCCGCGGATGCGGATACTGCACGCCATGTCCTGCAGGAATTACGATCTATCAGTGCGCAAGAATGATTCAGCTTATCAGAAGAAGCCCGTCTGCACAGCACCTTTCCGAGCAGAGCAGGCAGATGATGTTTAAAATCGAGGATTGCCTGCACTGCAACAGATGCGTAAAAAAGTGCCCGTACAATCTTCCGATACCGACTCTGCTTAAAAAGAATCTCGAGGATTACAAAAAGATTCTTTCGGGAGAAATCAAGGTCTAAAGCACACCGAGCCTATCTTTTTCGAACTTAGATATCAAATCAAACCAAACAAATAAACGGCTTTTCTGCCTGCAAATTAATCTGCAGGCAAAAAAGCCGTTTGCTTTTTATAAAATTATATTTTCACATCGAATCTGTTGCGGCACTTGGGGCAGACAACAGAGTGCTCACCCTTCTTTTTCGGAAGGCGGAGAACCGACCTGCACGACGGGCATCTGCGGTAAACATGAGTCTTTCTGTCCTTGAATCTGTTTTTCTGAAGCTTAAAGAATCCGGTGACCTTACCTTTTGCATTGAGATACCATCCGTTTTCCTTTCTGCGCTGAGTAAAGTTTTTGGAAAAGCATCTGTATATTGCAAAAACAAGCAGTATTGATTCTATTGCGGTGATAACAATCGAGTGAACAATTATGTTGATAAAAATAAGGACAAAGCAGGTGTAAAACAGGAATTTGTACAGTTCGTCAGCCCCGTACCTTCCGTACATAAAGCTCTGAAGCCTCTCCTTAAACGGTCTTTTCGGGCTGTTGTTCATATTATTATATCTCCTTTCTCATCTGCCGATATATCAAAAAGCGTGCAGGAGTATTCATTGTCTGACTTTTCGTACATGGACGATCTCTGCGGCTGCGGATTTTGGTTATATCCGTTGCCATAGCCGTAAAACATAATCGCCGCACAGCCGCGAAGCAGAAAATCGACAATCCAGATAACAAAAATCACGCGGATGATCCGTGAAAATACAGTCCGCCTTCTTCTAAAACGTCCTTCTGCAGCGTTTCGGTACGGATCGTTTGATCCGTTTGTCCTATTTGTTCTGTTTGTACTGTTTGTACCGTCCTGCCCGTTTCCTTTTGTATAGCCAAAGCCGAACGGGCCGAAGCCGTAGAAGGTGAAGCCCTCAAAGTCCGAATAATCCTCAAAAGGATTTTTCTGACCGTAAAAGTCGCTTCCGCTTCCGTTTGAAGCAGTTCCCTTGCCCGAACGGATATTTTTGATATTTTCGTATGCCTCGTTGAGCTCCTTCATCTTTTGCTCGGCATATGCATCTCCCGGGTTAAGATCCGGGTGGTACTTGCGTGCAAGCCTTTTGTACGCCTGCGCAACCTCTTCGTCGGTCGCATCCGCCGATACCCCTAATACAGAGTATGGATCTGTCATTTAATCTCCTGATTGCATTTTATTTTCTGTTTTAAATTATATACCGATTTTATCAACAATTTCTCAACGGAAAATGAAATATCTGTAATTTTTATAAAAGATTGTAGTAATCGCCGGTAAATCGGTTTAAGATCAACAAGAAAACGGCAGATTAGACAGGCGGATTAAGCTGACAGAAGCAAATCCTTAAGCTCGGCAATATTTTTTACAATATAGTCGGCTCCTGCCTCGGCAAGCTCCTCTTTTGAACCGTAGCCAAACAGCACTCCGCAGGTTTTAAGGTAATTCAGCCGTCCGCCGATAATATCAAACTCCCTGTCACCTACCATTATGCACTTTGAAGTGTCTTCGATATTCTGCGTCTCGATTATATAGGAAACCACATCCTCCTTTTTTTCGCGTGTTCCGTCAAATTCGCTTCCGCAGACAAAATCGAAATATTTCGAAATATTGAAATGATCAAGAATCCGCTTTGCAAACTCTCTTGGTTTTGAGGTTGCAAGAATCACCCGAATGCCGTGTCTGCGCAGTTCCGAAAGCATTTCGGGGACCCCGTCGATAAGCTCGTTTTCAAAAATTCCCTTGTCGTGGAAGTATTCTCTGAAAAGCGTGCTTGCATTTTCAGCTTCTTCTGCTGTCATACCGTAGTATCTTGCAAAAGAATCGGAAAGCGGAGGCCCGATGAATTTATAAAGCTCCTCCCTGCCAGAAACCGAAATCCCGAGCTTTTTTAAAGCATACCACACCGAGTTTGTAATCCCGATTCCCGGATCTGTCAGCGTTCCGTCAAGGTCAAACAAAACCGTATCAAATTTCACAGCCGATCACCGCCTTAATCTTATTTTTTGAGCATCATATCGCTATATGACATAGAATTTAAAAACAAAAGCTTGCTTTGCAAGCTTCCTGCGGATATTTTAGCACATACAAGATTGCATGTCAAATCCAATTGTGAATTTTTTGTAAAATATGGATTTATTCTTTACAATAGAAGAAAGGATATGATATAATTAATTTGCTTTGAGGAAAATCAGGGCACATACCGTCGGCTCGGTTTTGAGGGTAGATCACCCACCCATTGCTGTGGTGACGGTGGAATATATTTTATGAGGTGAAAATCATGACAAAAGAAGAAAAGCAGCAGATCATCGAACAGTACAAGATTCACGAGGGAGATACCGGTTCGCCTGAGGTACAGATTGCAGTTCTTACAACAAGAATCAATCAGCTTAACAAGCATCTTCAGAGCAACAACAACGACCACCACAGCCGCAGAGGCCTTCTTAAGATGGTAGGTCACAGAAGAAACCTTCTTGGTTACTTACAGAAAACCGACATTAACCGTTACCGCGCAATTGTTGAAAAACTCGGACTGAGAAAATAAGCTACACAGCGCAAATCAAAATACTGAAGATGACGGGGAATTGAGGGTGTGCAATGCCTCCTCTTTTCCCCGTTTTTTTATGGTCAGATGCCGGTGCTTTTTGATCGCACCCGGTTTTGCCCCGGCTTGTTATCTAAAGGCTCACATGCTTATATACACGGCAAGCCGATAAATCCGAAACATTTATTTCTAACCGTGAAAATCGGTTGTTGAGATGTTTAATATATAGTTAGTATAAGTGAGGAAGAAGAATGTTTGAAAATTACCATGTGTTTAATTACACACTTGCAGGCAGACCTCTTGTAATCGAGACAGGAAAGCTTGCAGGCCTTGCAAACGGCTCCGCCCTTGTAAGATACGGCGACACCGCTATTCTTGCAACCGCAACAGCAAGCGCAAAGCCCCGTGAAGGAATCGATTTCCTGCCGCTTTCGGTTGACTTTGACGAAAGACAGTATGCAGTCGGAAAGATTCCGGGAGGCTATTTCAGAAGAGAGGGTAAGCCGTCCGAAAAGGCAATCCTTACCTCCCGTGTAATCGACAGACCTATAAGACCGCTTTTCCCGAAGGATCTGAGAAACGACGTTGCAATCAACCTGCTCGTTCTTTCGGTCGATAACGACTGCTCGCCCGAGATCACCGCAATGATCGGCGCATCGATCGCCCTTTCTATTTCGGATATTCCGTGGAACGGACCGATTGCCGGCGTATTTGTCGGAATGGTTGACGGAGAGTATATTATAAATCCTACAGCCGAGCAGAGAGAGAAATCCACACTCGAGCTGACCGTCGCAGGCTCTGCAAAGAAGGTCGTAATGATCGAGGCAGGCGCAAAAGAGGTTTCCGACGACGAAATGTTCGATGCAATCATGCTCGCACATGAGGAAATCAAAAAGCTCGTTGAGTTCATCAACGTAATCGTAAAGGAAATCGGAAAGCCGAAGTTCAGCTATCCGTCGGCAGAGTTCGACCATGAAATGTTCGACAAGGTATTCGACTTCTGCGAGAAGGACGTTATGTTCGCTCTTGACACAGACGACAAGACGGTAAGAGACGAAAGAATGGTTCCGATCCGCGATGCAATAGTCGAGAAGTTCCAGGAGGAATATCCGGACATTGCAGACAGAATGGAAGAGCTTGTTTACAAGATTCAGAAGAAGATCGTCCGCAGATGGCTCATCAACGACAAGAAGCGTGTTGACGGAAGAAGAATGGACGAGATCAGACCCCTTGCAGCAGAGGTAGACCTCCTTCCGAGAACACACGGGAGCGGACTCTTTACAAGAGGACAGACGCAGGTTCTCACAATTGCTACTCTCGGTCCGATGGGCGATCAGCAGATGCTTGACGGAATCGACCTTGAGGAGACCAAGAGATATATGCACCACTACAACATGCCGGGATTCTCCACAGGAGAGGCTAAATCCACAAGAAGCCCCGGAAGACGTGAAATCGGTCACGGTGCACTCGCCGAAAGATCTCTCGTACCGGTTCTTCCCTCGGTTGAGGAATTCCCCTATGCAATCAGATGCGTATCCGAGGTCGTAAGCTCCAACGGTTCGACATCTCAGGCATCGGTTTGCGGATCTACACTTGCACTGATGGCAGCAGGTGTACCGATCAAGGCTCCTGTTGCCGGAATTTCCTGCGGACTTATCACAGAGGACGACGGAACATGGACAACCATGATCGACATTCAGGGTCTTGAGGACTTCTTCGGTGATATGGACTTTAAGGTTGCCGGAACACACAAGGGTATTACATCTATCCAGATGGACCTTAAGATTGACGGACTTACCCCCGAGATTATCCGTGCGGCTCTTGAAACAACCCACAAGGGACGCGACTATATCATTGATGAGATCATTCTCAAGGCAATCCCTGCTCCTCGCGACGAGGTAAGCAAGTATGCTCCGAAGATCATCAACATGAAGATCAACCCGGACAAGATCAGAGACGTAATCGGCTCCGGCGGAAAGGTCATTCAGAAGATTGTCGCAGAAACAGGCGCAAAGATTGATATCGAGGAGGACGGAAGCATATATATTGCAGCTGTTAATCCCGAGTCCGGTCTTAAGGCAAAATCGATCATCGAGGGCATCGTATTTGAGCCGGAAGTGGGTTCTATCTACACCGGAACAGTAACAAGAATCATTCCGATCGGTGCATTTGTTGAATTTGCTCCCGGAAAGGAAGGACTTGTTCATATCTCCAAGCTTGCCCATACTCATGTCGACAAGGTTGAGGATGTATGCGCTGTAGGCGATACAATGACGGTAAAATATCTCGGAGTTGACGAAAAGGGCAGAACAAACCTCTCCCATAAGGACACACTTCCGAAGCCAGAAAACGCTTCCGATGAAGCTCCGATCGAAAGACCGAGAAGAACATTTTTAAAGAGAAACAGATAAAAGTAAAGCAAGCTTTAAAGCCATACTGTAATCTTAAAGCTATACTGCAATAATACTGTAAATAGCAGGGCATCCGTTTTAAACGGCTGCCCTGTTTTGCGTCTTGTGCTGCTTCCCTTTTTGTCTCTATCTCGCCTATCTTGCCAATTCAATCAATTTCACCTACCTATTTGTCAGTCCTGCGTATTTCACCAATTTTATCACATCTGTCGACGCTTTGCATTGTTAACTCCTATAGGGGTTTATATGCTTTGATTGCCGGATGCAGACTGCATTGACTAATTGCAGTATTAGTTTTTCGGTAACAGCCTACAAAAGGATTAGAAGCAGCGGCCCCCAGATTAGGTTGTAATTTATGGCGCAAAAAAGCCCGTGTATCAGGAATACACGGGCTTTTATATCGGAATATTTAATTTTATCCGGTTTATCTTACAGAATCAAAATTAACCGAAATTATTTTCTCTTCTTTGTAAAGATAAAGCAAGCAACTGCAGCTATAACAACAATTGCGGATACGCCGACGATTGCAAGAACGTTATCGCCTGTGCTGGGGTTATTCGGCTTGCCGGTGTTATCGGTATCTGTACCGGTGTTACCCTGGTTGTTGTTATCAGACGGAGTCTTATTGTCTCCACCGGACGGAGTCTTATTGTCTCCACCGGTCGGAGTCTTATTGTCGTTGTTGCCGTTGTTATTGTTGCCCTGGTTGCCGCTATTTGTTCCGCCTGTCAGGATGAGGTGGAACGCGCTGTCAAGCTGTGTATCGCCGGCTGTGCAGGTTGCGAGGAAGTTGGAATCGTTAACGTCGATATCAACTACCTGAACGCTGTACATAAGATCGAATCCGCTCTTTGCCTCAGGCATTCTGATGCAGGACTCAACTATGTAACCGTCCTTCTGGATTGTTGTTGCAAATGAGGACTCTCTGGAAGTTGCCTTATAACCGGTTGTTCCGCCGGAGGTTTTAGTCTCTTCGCCGGGAACCCAGTCGATATAGTCAGCAACGGAAGCCTGACCAGCCCAGTGCGGATGAACATCTCCGGATACCCACCACATAGCGCCGATGCAGTCGCCTGCCCACCAGCCGCCGTTATCGATAGCATCCTGATTCATCTTCTCAAGAACAGCAGGATCCTTCTTGACGTCATCGATAAATGCGCTGTAGAATGCCCAGTCAGAGAAGAAGGGGAGCTGGCAGTATGCGTCAACAGTAACCTTAAAGCTTGCGCTTCCGTCAGATCTTGTAAGGAACTGCTCGAATACGTCGTTCATCCAGGGGTTGCCTGCAGGAAGCGGATATGCGCTTTCCTTCATTGCTTCAAGACCGATAGATCCTACATCGCCGTCATTAATAACTGCGCAGGTGTAAAGATATCCGTCATCCCAAAGAAGGTAAACGGTTCCGGAGCAGTCCGGCTCGTGTACTGTAGCTCCGTCGTGTCCGGAATATACAGACCAGTTCGAGAATGAAAACGATGCACTTGAAAGGTATGCTTCGTCAAGAATACCGTCAACAACAGGTGTTGCTTTCTTAACCTGAAGCGACTTGTAGTCATTAGCAGTGTAATCCTGAACACCGCTTGTCATCTGCTTTGTCATGAATCCCGGATACTGCCATGCAGCAAAGCTCGGAATTGCCAGAGCAAATGTCAGAACAACAGATAAAATTAAAATCAGCGTTCTTTTCATATTTTTTCTCCTTAGAAATAAAAATATAAATATTTATAAGACTTAAGAACCCCTCAAAAGTCCTAAATATTTCAAAATTAATAAAGTAACAGAATGATCTGTCTGCACGATTTTATAAACCGGTAAAAAGGCGCCTGCAGTTCTTTTAATTTCTTGCCACTGCTGCCGCCCCATGCTGTCTGTCGCTTATCACTTGCTTCTAATCGTTTGCGACCTGCCGCTTATGTACTTGCCATCCGCGCTTGCCGCCTGCATGATGCCTCGCCGCCTGCCGCCAGCCACTGTCACCTGCTGCTTGCTGCATGTCGCTTACCATGTGCCAACTTGCCGCTTGCTGCCAGTCACCTGCTACTTGCTACTTGCTACTTGCTACTTGCCGCATGCCGCTTGCTGCGTGT
>CAKSER010000020.1 GCA_934447715.1 uncultured Eubacteriales bacterium
GCCCCTTTAGGGGCTCTGCCTGTATTTGCCCCTTTTAGGGGCTGTGCAAGCCACCAGTTTACTGGTGGTCTTGACTGTTTAAGAAGCCGATTAAATCCGATAAGAATCTGATCGGAATCAGATCGGATTCCGATTAAGGTTCGATGGAAGCTGATAATAAACCGTTATTTAAAGCATTTTCATTGCATAAAAAAACATCCGGCTGCATTTCTGCCGACCGGATGCTGTTTTTACTTGTTTTCGGTTTTGCTTCGGTTTTCTTTTTTTTTTGCTTCTTCAAATTTGCTTTGTGTTGTCCCGATTTGCTCTTTTCAGCGCTCTGCGACCGATTATTTTTCAATATCCTGTGAAAGATATCTGCCCATCAAAACGCCCATTGCCGAAGCCATCATAAGACCTCTTGTCCAGCCGCTGGAGTCTCCGAGGCAGTGGAGGTTTCCGATGCTTGAATTGAATCTTTCGTCCATCTGAATCCTGTTGCTGTAGAACTTGAGCTCCGGAGAGTAGAGAAGTGTCTCTGTCGATGCAAAGCCGGGGACAACCTTGTCAACTGCGTGAATGAAGTTGATGATATTTGTCATTGCACGGTACGGCATTGCAGCAGTGATATCGCCTGCTACCGCATCCGGAAGAGTCGGCTTCACGTTCGACTGCGAAAGCTCTTTCTGCCATGTTCTCTTTCCGTCCAGAATGTCGCCGAAGCGCTGTACGAGAATGTGACCGGCGCCGAGCATGTTTGTAAGCTCTCCGACCTTCTTTGCGTACTCAATCGGCTGATTGAACGGAACGTTGAAGTTGTGGGAGCAGAGAATCGAGAGGTTTGTGTTCGGAGATTTGAGCTCCTTATATGAATGGCCGTTTACAACCGCAAGGTCGTCGTCGTAGTTTTCCTGCGATACAAATCCGCCGGGGTTCTGGCAGAAGGTTCTGACCTTATTCTTGAAGGGCAGAGGATAGCCGATCAGCTTCGATTCATAGAGAACGTCGTTTACAACCTCCATGACCTCGTTTCTGACCTCGACCCTGACGCCGATATCGACCGTGCCCGGTGTGTGCGCAATATTGTGATTGGCGCAGAGAGTTTCAAGCCAGTCCGCACCGCGTCTTCCTGTTGCTATTACGATATTATCTGCAAGAATTTCGAATTCCGTCTTGTCGCGGACAACAATACCCTTACAGACATTGTCCTCTAAGATAACATCGGTGCATTCGCATCCGAACATGAGTTCGACACCGTTTTCAATGAGATAATTCTCGATTGCGCCGTAAATGTCGTGTGCCTTCTCGGTTCCCATATGGCGGATCGGGCAGTCTACAAGCTTAAGACCTGCCTGAATGGCGCGCTTTCTGATTTTCTTGACCTCTTCGGTGTTGTCAATTCCCTCGATGTGGGTGTCGGCACCGAATTCGAGATATATCTTATCTGTATAATCGATTGTTTCCTGAGCAAGGTCTGCTCCGATCAGATTCGGAAGATCTCCTCCGACCTCATAGCTGAGCGACAGCTTTCCGTCCGAAAAAGCGCCCGCACCGGAAAAGCCGGTTGTTATATGGCAGTACGGCTTGCAGTTCATGCACTTCTTTGTGACCGACTTCGGGCAGTGTCTTTTGTTGATTGAAACGCCCTTTTCTACTATAACGATTTTTTTCTTGCAGCCGTTTCTTATCATTTCAAGGGCTGTAAATATTCCTGCAGGACCTGCACCTACAATTACGACATCAGCTTTCATTATGTTCTCTTCCTGTTTTTTGATATGTGATTTATTTTTTCATGCTTCTGCCCACAAAACGAAAGCTTTGTGGGCAGAGGTTTTTCTTTTTAAAAAACAATGTATAGGCATTGTAATTATCGTTGTAATTATCGTTTGCGGATATTACTTTCCTGCCGCATTCGTGCCGGCTGTATCTGTTTTAAAGATTTCCGAAGCGGATGCCGAAAGACCTGCAAGCGACTGGAGCTCGGACGGAATTATCAGTTTTGTCGACTTTCCGTCTGCGACTTTTGCAAGGGTGTCAAGGCTCTTAATCGTCAGAACCTCTTTTGACGGCATAGCCTCGTTAATCAGACGAATTCCGTCAGCCTCCGCCTGCTTTACCAGTCGGATTGCCTCTGCCTCACCGGCAGCTTCTCTGATTTTTGCCTCTTTGTTTGCTTCCGCACGGAGAATCGCCGCTCTGTTTTCTGCCTCGGCTTCGAGAATCATACTCTCTTTTTTACCCTCCGAAACAAGGATTGCGGATTTCTTTTCTCCCTCTGCACGAAGAATAGACTCGCGGCGCTCACGCTCTGCCTTCATCTGCTTTTCCATGGCGTCCTGAATTTCCTTCGGCGGAATGATGTTTTTAAGCTCAACACGGTTTACCTTAATGCCCCAAGGGTCTGTGACCTCGTCAAGGATCGAGCGCATTTTTGTATTGATTACATCTCTTGATGTAAGAGTAGCATCAAGATCAAGCTCTCCTATTATGTTTCTTAGAGTGGTCGCAGTAAGGTTTTCGATTGCCGCGATAGGATTTATGTGTCCGTAGGTATACAGCTTGCAGTCGGTAATCTGATAGAAAACGACCGTGTCTATCTGCATTCTGACATTGTCCTTTGTAATAACCGGCTGCGGAGGGAAGTCTGCGACCTGCTCCATCAGGACGATATTCTTTGCGATTCTGTCGATGAACGGAATCTTAAAATGCAGTCCTGTTTCCCAAACCGCATGAAAGCGCCCGAGCCTTTCGACAACCGCAGCTCTTGCCTGCGGAATAATCTTAATGTTTGAAATAACGATTACAAAGATGAGTCCGACAATAATAATGCCGGCAACGACCAGCGCCGATACATCGCCGCCTGTCGTCAGTGCGGAAAGTGTAGACAAAATACTCATTTAGATATCCTCCAAGATATTTTTTAAGCGATTTAAAGTATTTCCCGTTTGTTGTCTGTTTATTTGTTCCTTTATCAGCTATCTGAATTAATTATTCGATTTGTCCGCCCTTTTGCAGATCAGCTTGACTCCCTCAATTTTTTCGATAATGACAAGCTCACCCTTTTTGATTGTGTCGGAGTCGTTTTCGGATCTTGCTGTCCAGATCTGACCGAGAACCTTTACCTCTCCTGTGCCCTCGAGGTTGTTTATATCGCAAAGAACGGTTCCTTCCTTTCCGATCAGTCTGTCACAGTTTGTCGCCTCCGGCTTTCCGACCTGGAGTCTTTTTTTCAATAGGATTTTAGAAAGGAAAATCAGCAGGGCAGAGACGGCGGCAAATACTATAAGCTGCCATACAATGCCGATATTGCATTCCGCAAGAAAAATGCAGATAAGCGCTGCCGGCGCAAACCAGATCGATACAATCCCGGCTGTCATAGCTTCCGCAATTAGGCTTATGATGATGACACATATCCATACCACGGTCATAAAATTCATATCCGTTTTCCTCTTCTTACTTTATAAAAATCGCCATAAAAATCGCCAAAAAAGCGATTTTCGTTAAGCTGTATTCCTTAAAATGTAATGTACAGCACCGCATTCCGTGCGCCCGGTTTGTACACCCAATTTCCTACAGTAATTATATCAGAACGCCTGCCGATTGTCAATACAAATTACATCCCACAGAGCCTGTTTACGGATGTAATGAGCATGTTAAAGGTCTTAAAAAACGAAAAATATTTTTTTCTCATTTTTTATTTTAAATTTATTTGAAAATCTATTTAAAAAGTGAAAGAAATGGTGTATAATCAAAATATATGGTGAAAAAATCATTTACATAAGTGAAAGGAATATAAAAATGAAACTTATTGTATGCGAAAATTATGATGAGATGTCTGCTGTCGGAGCAAAGATCGTTTGCGAGCAGATAGAAAAGAAGCCGGATTGCGTTCTCGGTCTTCCGACCGGATCTACTCCTGTCGGAATGTACAAAAAGCTCGCCGAGCTCAATAAAGAGGGAAAGGTTGACTTTTCGAAGGTAACAACCTTTAACCTTGACGAGTACTATCCGATTCTCCGTTCCAATAATCAGAGCTACAGATATTTTATGGACGACAATCTGTTCAACCACATCAATATTCCGTACGAGAATACTCATGTTCTTAACGGTGAGGCAAAGGATGCGGACGCAGAGTGCGCAGCATATGAGAAAATGATCGACAATGCCGGCGGAATCGATCTTCAGGTTCTCGGAATAGGCAGAAACGGTCACATCGGCTTTAACGAGCCGGGTACACCGTCGGATTCCAAGACTCACAGAGTTGAGCTTACCGACAACACAAGAGAAGCAAACGCACGCTTCTTTGCATCAAAGGACGAGGTCCCGACCGCATCACTTACAATGGGTATCGGCACAATCCTTAAAGCAAGAAAGATCATCATGCTTGTTAACGGCGAAAATAAGAAGGAAGCTCTTGCAAGCCTTCTTGCAGAAAAGGCAGATATGTCAAACCCGGCAAATGCTCTCCGTGTTCATAATGATGTTACAATCATCTGCACAAAGGACGCATACGAGAAATAATTAAATAACAGCCTATAAGGACCGGTCTGAAATTTGCAGCCGGTCCTTTTTTGCCTTTTGCCCCCTTTTTGCAAGGTGCTCTGCAGCTTTAAAGCGCAAAGGCAGGTAT
Source organism: uncultured Eubacteriales bacterium (assembly GCA_934447715.1). Taxonomy (GTDB): domain Bacteria; phylum Bacillota; class Clostridia; order Oscillospirales; family CAG-272; genus HGM12657. Next base: position 4,610 of record CAKSER010000020.1, read on the forward strand.
TTCCTGCAAATTGCAAATACCTGCCTTTAACTTATTCTGATTTTTAATTTTCCCGTTTGTTTGCTTTCTTTGCTGCCGCGCCGATTAAAAATCGGCAAGATGCTCTTTTGTATACCTTACTAAAAATGTTTTAAGCGGCTCAAGCTCGGCGAATGCACTGTCATATTCATCAATCGGGCATCCTTTTAATTGCTTTTCCAATTTTTTTGTGTTTTTGTTTTTAAATAAGGAAGGATCGCTCAGATCAATACCGCTTTTTGATATAAAATCATCAAAAAGATTTTTGTGCTCGAAAGCGCCGATAATATTCATATAATCGCTTATAAAAGGAGCGGATTGGCTGAAATTTATAAAAAAGCTGCAAAGACCGCCGTCTTCTGCCTCTTCCTCAAAACATGCGACAGAATAAACGGCCTTTTGGGACGGATTAAGCGAATTGAACCAGTCCTCCCATGCTTCAAAATCGTCCATATTTTTATCGGCTCTGTCCTCTACCGCTTCCAAAAGCTCGTCATCCGAAAGTTCTGACAGCTCTTTAAGTGTCATTTTCGCATGACGTTCTTCGCTTTCGTCGAATTCATCGAATTCTTTTGCGGCTTCATCAATGTTTTCATTCAGGAATTTTTCAATTTTTTTATGCGTAACAATGGTTTTTAATGTATCAAATAATCCCATTTTCTATATCCTTTTTTTCGTGTCAGGCAGATTTGCTCCGCTTTTTTATTTTCTTTATCACCGCAGCCGATGATACTGCGATAACGAAGCAAAGGCAGAAAAGAACAAAGCTGTCGCCTATTACGCTGTAGACGGTTCTGTATGTCAGAAATTCGGCATTGCCTATGGCATACCCCTCGGTCATCGGCTCAAAGCTTGCGGTTATCCTGCCGTGGCTGTCGATTATCGACGAATTTCCGGTGTTTGCAGCCCTTGCAATATATCTTCCGGTCTCGACCGCGCGAAGGATTGCGTGCGATTCGTGCTGATACAGCTCGGACGAGCCGTTTGCCCAGGAATCGTTTGTCGAAATGACAATCAGCTCCGCTCCGGCTTGTACCGATTCGAGCGAAAGCGAGTCATAAATCGAATCGAAGCAGATAAGCCCTCCGATGCTTCCGAGCTCGGTTTTAAATATCGAAGGAGAGTCTCCCGGGGTGAGCTTATCCTTGAACATTTTTACATCCGAAAGAGACGGAATCAGAGCTTTAAGAAGCCTTTCCATCGGAATATACTCGCCGAACGGAACCAGATTGCGCTTTGAATATACCGTGTCGCTTATTTCGCCGCTCGGAAAGAAGGCTATAATTGAATTTGTCGTCTGAGCTGTGCCGTCATTCTGCACCGTTTCGTTAAAGGCGCCGGTCAGTATGATTGCTCCGGTCTTTTTTGCAAGTCCGGATATAAATTCGGATATCCGATCGTTTTGAAGAACGGCTGTCGGGACTGCTGTCTCAGGCCAGATGATAATATCCGGGCTGTCGTTTTCTGCTGCCTTTTCCGTGAGCGTTTTGTACACCTCGAGACTGTGTTCTGCGGAATCGTCGGCGGATTTGTCCTTCGAGCCGATATTTCCCTGAATGCATGCAACACGCACGGTGTTTTCGCCTGTGTTTTTTGACAGTGTAAGAGAAACGGCTCCGAAAATGCTGTTTGATGCAAAAATTGCGATTGCGAGGATTGCGGAAAGATATCCGTTCTTCTTTTTCGGATTGTTCGGATTATCAGAGCTTTCCGGATTTTTTGATTTTTCTAAAATGTCAGAAATAAAAATCGATAAGAGCGCATTCGAAAGAACAATAAGAAAGCTTACAAACAGCGAGCCGAATAATGACGCCGACTGAATTGCCGGTGTAAATCTCGCCTGTGTCAACGCGAGCCTTGCATACGGGACTCCGAACCAGAACTTTGTTTGAAACCACTCAACAAGAACCCACATACAGGAAGCTGATACGGCTGAAAGGTATTTGTTTTGCGATCTTCCGATTTTTGAATAGAAAAGCGGCACCAGAGCAAGCTCCGCACCCTGATAAAGCGGTATTCCGATCAGTGCAAGAAGCAATGTCCCGATCGACTGAAGCGTTGTAAAGCCGACGTAGTCCATCGGATACATCGAAACAAACCACATATAGGCAGCAAAATAGTATCCGAACGAAAAGCAGAAGCCGTGAAGATACGGCTTTTTGCATTTCCCTGCAATATAAAAAAGCGGTGCAATACAAACCCATGAAATAAAAGCCAGTTTACCGAAGATCAGCGGCAGGGCCGTCAGGATTCCGAAGATAAGACAGATGAGATATGTCATGAAATCACCCTGTTAAAGCCTGATGCTTTCGCCCTCGAATTCGCGAAGGAACCAGATTCTTTTAAGATCGACCTTAAACGTTCTTCCGTTAAGATATGACAAAAGCGTACCGTGGTCGAATTTAAGCGAGTAGGAATAAAGCGCCTGAAATTTATAGCCTGTTTTCTTATCTTCCTTGTTTATTCCGTATTTTCCGTCCCCGAGCAGGGGATGTCCGATTGAGGCAAGGTGAGCTCTTATCTGGTGTGTTCTTCCGGTTATCAGCTCGACCTCGAGCAGGGAAAGATTATTTTTTTCCGCTATAGTGCGGTATTTTGTCGAGATGCTCTTTATATCATCTGCACCTTTTGCATCCTTTGAATACGGTTTTTTCGAATATACCTTTACAAGATTGCTTTCGCTGTCTTTTTTTATAAAGCCGGTCAGCAGATCGCTTTTCTTTTCCATTCTGCCGTGAACGGCGCAGAGATATTTCTTTGTAAGGCTCCTGTTTTTGACAAGCTCATTAAGCTCGCGGAGCGCTTCTGCATTCTTTGCGGCGATTACGATTCCTGCGGTGTTCCTGTCGATTCTGTTGCAGAGGGCAGGGGCAAAGGAATTTTCCTTTTCCGGGTCATATTCGCCCTTTTGAAAAAGGTATGCCTTGATATGCGTTATAAGCGTATCCTTGTCATCCGGCGTGTCCGAATGGCAGATAAGCCCTGAGGGCTTGTCGCATAAAATCAGATTTTCGTCCTCATATACAACCGCAAAGTGCGGTTTTATATGCGCAAGAGCATCCTTTTGCCCTGCTTTATCATTTAAAAGAAGCTCCGGGGCAAGGAACAGCTGAAGGGTATCGCCTATGCAGAGGATGTAGCTTGCCTCTGTTCTTTTTCTGTTCAGCTTGATCTTTTTTGTGCGGATCCCCTTGTAGATCATCGACTGCGGAAGAGCAGGGAATGCCTTTGAAAGGAACTTGTCCAGTCTTTGTCCTGCGTCGTTTGCCTTTATTTCAACTATCTGCATTATAAGTCGGTACCGTCAATTCTCATTATTTTCCGGTGTTTCTTTATCGTTTTCTTCTTCGTTTTTCTCTTCGTTTACGGTATTACCGCTGCTTTCACTGCTTTCGTCTTTGTTTTCGGAAAGCTCGGATTTTTTAACTCTTTTCGGCTTTGCGTTCGGGCTGTCGCTTTCGTAATACGGGTCGATCATTACTTCCTTGATCTTCGGATATGCTCCGTATATTCCGATGAAGATACAAAGAGAAAAGGTCAAAACGAGCATCATGATAAAGCCGAGCGGCGCAAAGGTCAAAACGACATAGACGTTGAGAACGATAACCGCGGCGATTCCCAAAAATGCCGGAAGATTGCGCTTCATTCCTGCAAGAGCGAGAATGAACGAGTTTTTGAAGATTTTGAAAACAGACAGATCGAAGGTTATCATGATCGTATAGATATAGGATCTCATGATAATATAGATAAATCCGAGAACGATCAGCACTCCGAGTGCAAGCGACATTCCGGATACCATAAAGAACATGATATCGAATGCGATTGCAAATGTCAGAAGAAGGTCGATTATTCCGATTATTATAGACTGCTTCAGGTTGGAAACAAGAGATTTTTTAAAATCGTCCCAGAGGAAAACCGGCTCGCCGCGGACCATGTTTCGCATAACCGCGGTAGCTCCCGAGCGGACAGGGCCGAAGGTGAAAAGCATCAGCGCGGTAAGACAGTAAAATACTATTGTCGCAGGAGTTGTCCTCGACATTGAAATCTGTGTAAGCAGCGTTCCTGAAAGCACCGATTTTGCAGGGGACGCTTCAAGAAATTTTGCAGCGCCGAAAATCGGGCCGAAAAGCGGAGAGGACGGCGCGTAGGAATAGATATTGAAGTATCCTGCGCCGGCGATTATCGCAAAGAAAATCGGGAAATTTCCGAAGATCAGCATGATGTTTACCATCAGAATATTCGTAATATTCCGGCTTAGGAATTTGAAGAAATTGACAAAATTCCTCGGCATCCTTGCCTCCTCCGGCGAAACTCCCTTTCCGTTTCCGCTGGGGTTGAACAGATTGTAAAGAAAATGCTTGTGGGTCTTTTTTGATCCGTTTTTGTTATTATCCGACATTTTTTGACAGCCTTTCTCTATCCGGATAGTTATTGCATAGTTATTGCTTGGAAAACAGATAATATTCAGATAGGATAATACAGTGATAAAAAGTATATTGCGCAGGAAAGCGCAAGCATTATTGCGGCGCTTGTAAATGCACAGTCGAAGAGGGTTCTTGTGGCATCCGAGTGTAAAAAATCCGAGACGTTCGGCGCCGCGGTTTTGAGATGCGCCCTGTGTGCCGAGGAATAAACAGATATCGTTACATATACCGCCGCGACCGAAAGCGACAGAATTAAGGAAATAACGAACGGTATGGATATTCCGTAGACCATGAAATATCTTATACAGTAGTCGGAGCAGAGATATCCGATAATGCAGGCTGAGATTCCGCAGAATGCCGGGGCGAATATCGTAAAGCCGGAGGCGATCATAATTACTCCGCTTTTAAACATGTAAAAGAAGAATATCAAAAGCCCGTATAAGCCTGCGCAGATTCCGATCCTGCTCTGAAAGCCGGTGGTGATTCCTATGCCGTAGGTAAACATGAGGAAAAAGCACAGTCCTGCACCGAACAGGGCGGCAAACGAGAAGAATGCGTATATTTTCAGCTTAGTTAATATAGCAGACAGAATATCAGCTCCTAACCGTAAAAATTTTATTACAGTATATGAGAGCCAAGTCTGTCAAATTCATTATTTTCCGCTTGAAAGCTCGATTGCACGCTTTGTGCACTCAACCATTGCGCGCTTGATTATTCCCTCGAAATCCGATGCATAGAGAACATTCATGGCTTTTTCTGTTGTGCCGTTGGGGGATGTGACCATTTTTATCAGCTCTTCGGGTGTTTTTCCGGTCTGGAGCAGCATCTCAGCCGATCCTATAACCGCCTTGCAGACAAGCTCGGTCATGTTGTCATATTCAAGTCCCTGTTCCTTTGCTCCGTCCACAAGTGCCTTGATGAAAAGATAAACATATGCAGGCGAACTGGAGGTTGCCGAAATGATCGGATTAAGGTCGGATTCCGGCATGCGTACCACCGCACCTATCGATGCAAATAGTCCGGTTATTTCATCAAACGCCTCGTCGCTTACAAGCTCGTTCCTTGTAAGCGCGGTAACACCCTTTCCGAGCATCAGCGGAGTGTTCGGCATTGTGCGTATGACGGCGGCAGAGCCGATTCTGTCGGTTATAAACTTGATTGTTATACCTGCTGCAATCGAAATAAATACCTTGCTTGAAAGATCAACGCCGGATGAATGAATTTCGCCTAAAACATCGTCGAAATTCTGCGGCTTGACAGACAGAACGATATAGTCCGCCGACCTTACAGCCTCGCTTGCCGAGCTTACGCAGGTAAAACGGTCGGAACTGAATCTTTCGCATTTTGTCTTATCCTTGTCATAAAGAAAGGTAGGAGTGTCATCAGACATTCCGTTTATTATTGCCGACGCCATGTTTCCGACGCCGATAAAGGAGTATTTTTTCATTTTTTCAAATCCTTTCGGATGTATTCCCGTTTTTCATCATAAAACCGATGAATTATCAATAAATCAGTATACCACACAACAAAAGCAAAATCAAGTTTTGACATTATGCATATAAAAATTTTACATTTATTTCTGTTTTTATCCAGCCGGCAATGCGTCCTTTTATTACAAAATCCGGATTCTTTCCGGACTCTTAAAGAGGCTTTTTGTCTGACCTTTAAATCTCACATATGCGCCGTTTTTTGAATATACTTTAAAATGAATACATCACTAAGGAGAAAATCAAATGACGATATATGTAGTAAAAGAAGGAGATACGCTCACGTCGATTGCGGCAAGCTTTTCGACAACCGAGCAAAGAATAATTACCGATAACGGTCTTACATCCATAGACGATCTTGTCGTAGGCGAGGCTCTTGTTATTCTTATACCGAACGAAACATATACCGCGGCGGAAGGGGACACCCTGAGCTCGATAGCGCAAAGCTATAACACAACGGTCAAGGCGCTTTTAAGAAACAACCCGAATCTTAACGGCAATCCATTAATCTATCCCGGTCAGACTGTCGTAATATCATATCAGGGCGAGGATCGGCAAAGGCGCGGTATCGAGACAAACGGCTATGCGTATCCGTTTATTTCCGAGGAGGTTTTAAGAAGGACGCTTCCGTATCTTACATATCTTACGATATTTACATACGGCTTTACAGCAGAGGGAACTCTTATTATTCCGGACGATACGCGGCTTATTGATATTGCAAGAAGCTATGATGTTGCACCTATTATGCTGATATCGACTCTGACAGAGGACGGCACCTTCAGCAACGAGCTTTCAAGGGCGCTCTTTTCCGACGAGGCTCTTCAAGACAGGCTGATAGCTGCAATTATCGACAACATGAAGCAGAAGGGCTATTACGGGCTTGATGTCGATTTTGAATTCATCTATCCCTCCGACAGGGAAGGATATGTAAGCTTTGTCAGAAAGCTGAAGAGCGCTCTTGAAGAAAACGGATTTATTTTAATCGTTGCCCTGGCGCCGAAAACCTCGGATGACATGATGGGGCTTTTGTACGAGGGGCATGATTATGCCGCGCTCGGCGCAGTTGCAGACAAGGTGCTTCTTATGACATACGAATGGGGCTATACATACGGTCCTCCTATGGCTGTTTCTCCGCTTCCGAACGTCGAAAGGGTAATTGCATACGGTGTATCAAGAATTGAGCCTTCGAAGATTTTTATGGGCGTGCCGTTTTACGGCTATGACTGGAAGCTTCCGTTTGTTAGGGGAGAATCGAGGGCGGATTCGCTCGGGAATATCGAGGCGGTTGAGCTTGCAAGGAAAGAGAGAACGCAGATTGAGTATGATGAAAACGCCCAGGCTCCGTTCTTTTACTATTCCGATAATGACGGCGCCGAGCATGTTGTCTGGTTCGGAGACGCAAGAAGCATTCAGGCGCAGCTCGGTCTTGTGCCGAAATACGGGCTGAACGGCGCCGCCTTCTGGACGATAATGAAATATTTTCCGCAGGGGTGGCTCGTTATAAATTCTCTTTTCAATATCACGTCGGTGATATAGCTTCTGCATTTTAGCAGGATAGCCGCATGAAAAAGCTGTAAGAGGCATTGCTTTAGGCAGAAAATCCGGTGCTTCGGCTGCGGACTGAGGATGTTTTTGACCGAAAAGAAAAAAACAAGCGCTTTTTGGAGTAGAATCCGAAAAGCGCTTTATTTTTTTCACATTCAGATAAGCTCTTTAACCTTGGAGCTTTTTCCGACTCTGTCACGGAGATAGTAGAGCTTTGCTCTTCTGACCTTACCGTGTCTTGTGATCTCAACCTTCTCAACGTTCGGTGAATGAACCGGGAAGGTCTTTTCAACGCCTACGCCGTAGGAAACGCGTCTGACGGTGAATGTCTCGGAGATTCCTTCTCCTCTTCTTGCGATGATCGTTCCCTCGAAGATCTGTGTACGGGTACGTGTACCCTCGGTGATGCGGTTGTAAACCTTTACATCGTCACCGATGTTCAGTGTAGGAACGGTCTCCTTAAGCTGCTCATTTGTAAAAGCCTTAATCAAATCCATTTCAGCTTCCTCCCTTAGAGTTAATACGGACATTCATGCAGAGCTTCGCAGCGGACTGCCCGTGAATGATCATATAACCATACCCTGACAGTATATCATGAGTTTTTCCTTTTTTCAAGAGTTTTTTTGAATTTTGCCTTTTTTAACACTTTATTTACATTTGACAGGTCGGAAAATGCCGTCTTTGACAGTGCTTAAGAGGTATATTCGGGTATTGAAAAAAAACAAATTGTGTGATATACTATATTTTGTATATCTATGCATGCCGCAAGCCGGAAGCAGATCGGCGATGAGTACGGAAAGAATGCAGAAGAAAGCAAGGAGAAGGCGAAATGATCAGAGTTGGGCTTACCGGCGGAACCGGAAGCGGAAAAGGCTACATCTGCTCGATTTTTTCAAATCTCGGCATAAAAAGCATCGATACAGACGAGGTTTGCCGGATTGTTTATAAAAAGGGGCAGAAATGCTATGACGAGCTTGTTTCGTATTTCGGTAATGCGATTCTTGATTCTGAAAAAGAAATCGACCGAAAGAGCCTTTTTAATTCTGCCTTTTCCGATCCCGAAAGGTACGATTTTCTTTGCAGGACGGCATACAGACATATTCTATTATATACCTCGGATTGGCTTTTAAAAAGAGAAGAGGACGGCGATATCGCTGCGATCATTGACGCGCCGATGCTTTTTGAAAGCGGATTTTCGGATGAATGCGATTTTATCGTTTCTGTTATCTGCGACAGGGAAACGCAGATCAAAAGGGTTACGGCACGCGACGGGATTTCTAAAGATGCAGCTATTATGCGCATCGAAAAGCAGATGTCGAACGATGAAAGAATAAAAAAATCAGACGCTGTTATATACAACGGAAAAGCGGACGAAAAAACGGTAAGCGAGCAGGTAAATGCCGTTTACGAAAAAATTCGGATGCTATATAGTAAAAAACACACAGAGGAGCAATCGGATGGGAAACGCGGAGAACCTAAAGAAAACAAAGAATAAAAGCCTTACCGTTTTTCTTGCGGTTCTGCTTCTTGCTGCTATTCTTGTGTCGGTATTCTTTATATGCATGAATGTCTGGCAGAAGGCGGAAAAAAGGATGTATCCGCTCGATTACTATGACATTGTCGCAAAATATTCAAAGGAGTTCGGCGTGCCGGAATCTGTTATTTTAGCTGTGATGCGTACCGAAAGCGGCTTTGACCCGGATGCAGAATCCGCGGCAGGGGCAAAAGGTCTCATGCAGCTGATGCCTACTACATACGAGTGGCTTCTCGGAAAGCTGAAGGAGGATGAGGGGGACATTACCGATCCCGAAACAAATATCAAATACGGCACATATCTTCTTTCGATTCTTTATAACAGATTTGAAGACCGGGACTGCGCGATTGCCGCATACAACGCCGGGATCGGCAGGGTCGGGAAATGGGTTGACAATCCCGAATATTTCAAAAACGGGAAGCTTGAGGTGATTCCGATCGAGGAGACCGACACCTATGTAAAGCGAGTAAACAAGGCTATCGAGGCTTACAAGAGAATATACGGCATTGATGCCTGAAAAGCGGTGCATGAAAATGCATGAAAGCCGAGTGCAAGAGATTTAAAAAATTTTAAAATATATTGCGGAGGAAAAAATGGAAGACGTTAAAAACAACGAAAGCAGTGAAAACAAGGCGGAGGAGCTTTCAAGCGCTCTTTGCTACAAAAAAGAAAATGCATTTGAAAAGATCACCGACGACGAGCTTGAAAGATCGATGGCATATTCCGAGACCTACAAGCTGTTCCTTGACATGAGCAAGACCGAAAGAGAAGCGGTAAAATATGCAATTGCACTTGCCAAGACAAAGGGCTATTCCGAATTTGACTTCGGCACGAAGCTTGAAAAGGGCGGAAAATACTACTACAACAACAGAGGAAAGCAGCTGTTTTTATTCAGAATCGGCAAGGCTCCTGTTGAAAAGACCGGAATAAAGATTCTCGGTGCTCATGTGGATTCTCCGCGCCTTGACCTTAAGCCGCAGCCGCTTTACGAATCAAGCGGATACGGGTTTTTGAAGACGCATTACTACGGCGGAATCAAGAAATATCAGTGGACTGCCGTTCCGCTTGCAATTCACGGCGTTGTTGCAAAGTCAAACGGCGAGGTAGTTGATATCTGCATCGGCGAGGACGAGGATGATCCGATCTTCTGCGTAAGCGACCTTCTCATTCACCTTGCAGGCGATCAGATGCAGAAGAAGCTCCACGAGGGAATTTCCGGAGAGAATCTCAACATCATTTTCGGAAGCGAGCCGTACCGCGACGGAAAGGCAGAGGATGCAATCAAGCTCAATCTTTTAAAGATTCTCAACACAAAGTACGATATAAAGGAAGAGGATCTGATCAGCGCGGAGCTGACTGCGGTTCCTGCGGCAAAGGCAAGAGACATCGGTCTTGACCGTTCTCTTATCGGCGGCTACGGTCACGATGACCGCTGCTGCGCATATCCGGCTCTTACCGCGCTTTTTGATACAGACAGCAACGAGGACGAAACCGTAATGGTTGTCCTTGCCGACAAGGAGGAGACGGGAAGCGACGGAGTTACCGGAATTCAGTCCGAGATATTCTCCGACCTTCTTGAGGAGATTTCCGAGGCAGAGGGTGCAAATTTCCGTGCGGTAAAGGCAAAATCAAAGTGCCTGTCTGCGGATGTTTCGGCTGCATTTGATCCGAACTATGCGGAGGTATACGAAAAGAACAACTGTGCATTTATCAACTGCGGTCCTGTAATCTGTAAGTACACCGGATCGAGAGGAAAGGGCGGCACATCCGATGCCACAGCCGAGACTGTTGCGTATTTCAAGAACAGATTCAACGAAAAGGGAATCATCTGGCAGCAGGGAGAACTCGGAAAGGTCGATCAGGGCGGCGGCGGAACAATCGCAAAGTATGTTGCAAACCTCAATATCGACACGCTCGATATCGGAATTCCGGTAATCTCGATGCACGCTCCGTACGAGGTTATTTCCAAGCTCGACCTTTATATGACCTACAAGGCATTCTGCTCGTTTATCGACTGATGTCGGGCGGTTATACGAATTTATCAAGATTATCATTTTATCATTTAAAGCTATTCAGTAAAGTAAGGATCACAAGGGAAGATGTTATCAAAGCTTAAGGAAGCCGAAACAAGATACGAGCAGATAATGCAAAAGCTCTCCTTGCCGGAGACTGTTTCAGACAAGGGGCTGTACAAGGCTCTGATGAAGGAGCAGAAGATGCTTTCGCCTATTATCGAAAAATACAGGGAATATCTTTCTGCCGAGAGGCAGATTTCAGATGCAAAGGAGCTTATTTCCGAGTCGGACGACGCGGAAATGCGTAAGTTTGCAGAGGACGAGCTTAAGGATGCAAAGGCCTTGTCCGAGAAGCTGCTTGAGGAGCTTAAAATCCTGCTTCTTCCCCGTGATCCGAACGATGACAAGAATGTAGTTGTTGAAATCCGCGCCGGAGCCGGAGGAGAAGAGGCTGCGCTGTTTGCGGCGGTTCTTTACCGCATGTACACCATGTATGCAGCATGCGAGGGCTTTAAAACAGAGCTTGTCGAGGCAAATGAGACCGGGCTCGGCGGCTATAAGGTCGTGTCGTTCCTTGTCGAAGGGGACGGTGCATATTCGCGTCTCAAATTCGAAAGCGGTGTTCACCGGGTACAAAGAGTACCGGTTACCGAGGCATCCGGAAGAATTCAGACCTCTACCGCAACCGTAGCGGTGCTGCCGGAGGCGGAGGATGTCGAGGTCGAAATCAATCCGGCGGATTTAAAGATCGAAACGATCAAAAGCAGCGGAGCCGGCGGACAGCATATCAACAAGACCGAATCCGCGATCAGGCTTTTGCACAAGCCGACCGGAATTGTCATCGAGTGCCAGGACGAGCGCTCGCAGTTTAAAAACAAGGACAAGGCGATGAAGCTGCTTAAGGCAAAGCTGTTTGACATGAAGCGCACCGAGCAGAACGAAAAGATCGCATCCGAAAGAAAGAGTCAGGTCGGAACCGGCGACAGAAGCGAAAGAGTCCGCACCTACAACTATCCGCAGGGAAGGGTTACAGACCACAGAATCGGGCTTACGCTGCATTCGCTCGAAAGCTTCCTTAACGGCGATATCGGTCAGATGATAGATGCTCTTGTCACCGCCGACGCTGCCGAAAAGCTGAAGCAGAGCTCGCTTAGCTGAATGAGAGGTCTGAAAAGAAAATGAACGAAATAGAAATTAAGACAAGCAATGATTTTGATCATGTCAAAACAAGGCTGATACAGGATGTAAACGATCAGAGCATAAAGGAAGCCGCAGAGGTTATAAAACGCGGCGGACTTGTTGTTTTTCCGACCGAGACGGTCTACGGACTCGGTGCAAATGCTCTTGATGCATCGGCCGCAGAAAAAATATACAGAGCAAAGGGACGCCCTTCCGACAATCCGCTTATAATTCACGTTTGCTCGGTAGATGAGGCGGACAAATATGCATATGTAAACGACGAATACCGCAGGCTTGCAGAAAGATTTCTTCCGGGGCCTCTTACGGTTATTCTGCCGAAGAGGGATATTATTCCGTACAGCGTGACGGGAGGACTTGATACGGTTGCTGTAAGAATTCCCTCCCATCCGGTTGCAAGAATGCTGATAAGCGCCTCCGGGCTTCCGATCGCGGCTCCGTCCGCGAATATATCCGGAAAGCCGAGTCCGACCTGCTTTGAGCATGTAAAGCACGACATGCTCGGAAGAGCGGATGTCATAATCGACGGCGGCGAATGCGAAATCGGGCTTGAATCGACGATTATAAGCATCTGTGACGGAAAGGTTAAACTGCTCCGTCCCGGCGGAATTACCGTTGAGATGCTTGAAAAGGTTACATCCGACATTGAAATAGACAAATCGATCACCGAGAAATTCGAGGGAAGGCCGCTTGCTCCGGGAATGAAATACAGGCACTATGCACCTGACGCTCCGCTTGTAATTCTGGACGGCGATGACAGGAGCGTTTACGAGTATCTTGAAAACAAGGAAAACTGCGGAATTATCTGCTTTGACGAGGATGCCGTGCTTCTTAAAAGAGAAAGGGCGGTTTCTATCGGGCCGAAAAACAACATTTTAAAGCAGGCATCGAGGCTTTTTGACTGCCTTAGATCCGACCTGTTTGAAAATGTCGATGTTATTTACGCAAGAATGCCGCAGAAAAGCGGAGTAGGTCTTGCTGTATTCAACAGGCTGCTTAAAGCATCCGGATATACAATCGAAAAAGTTTCGGTAACTTAAAGATTCCTATAGCGCATACCGGCTTTAACGGATTTATCATGATCATATGCGGCTATACAGATTACATAGATACATAGACCACATAGACTACATAGACTACATAGACAATAAAAAAGATCAGGAGTAGAAAAGATGGCAAGAAAAAAGGCTGCCTCACTCAAGGCATCGGATATTGTTTCTGCGGAGATTATAAATCAGCCGATAACCGATACCGTTGAAAAGAACTTCATGCCTTATGCAATGAGCGTTATTGTTTCGAGGGCAATACCGGATATAGACGGATTCAAGCCGTCTCACCGCAAGCTTCTTTACACAATGTACAAGATGGGCCTGCTTACCGGAGAGAGGACAAAAAGCGCGAATATTGTCGGTCAGACGATGAAGCTGAATCCTCACGGAGATGCTTCGATTTACGAGACAATGGTGCGCCTGACGCGCGGAAACGAAGCGCTGCTTCATCCGTTTGTAGACTCAAAGGGAAGCTTCGGAAAGCATTACAGCTCGGATATGGATTACGCGGCATCCAGGTATACAGAGGCAAAGCTTGACAAGATCTGTAACGAAGTGTTCAGGGGGATCGACAAGAATGCTGTTGATTTTGTTCCGAACTACGACAATACACTTATGGAGCCGTCGATGCTTCCGACAGCCTTTCCTAATATTCTGATCTCGCCGAATCTCGGTGTCGCTGTCGGAATGGCATGCTCAATCTGCTCATTCAACCTACGCGAAATATGCGACGGCACGATTATGCTGCTGAAAAATCCGAATGTTGATACCGAAAGGCTTATAGACGCAATTCCCGCTCCGGATTTCCCGAGTGGGGCGAATATTATCTACGACAGAGATTCCTATAGGGATGTTTTCCTTACCGGCAAGGGCTCGATCAAGCTCCGTTCGGTATACCGCTATGACGAAAAGGCAAACTGTATTGAGGTTCTGCAGATTCCGTATTCAACCTCGATCGAGCTTATTTTCAAAAGGCTGACGACCCTCATCAAGGAGGGAAGGCTGAAGGAAATTACCGATGTCCGCGACGAAATCGACCTGAGCGGATTTAAGCTCACGCTTGATCTGAGGCGCGGCACCGATCCCGAAAAGCTCATGCTCAAGCTTTTTAAAATGACCCCCCTTGAGGATCAGTTCGACTGCAATTTCAATGTCCTGATCAACGGAGAGCCGAAGCAGCTCGGCGTAAGGGAGATATTAAACGAATGGATCAAATTCCGCGTAAACTGCGTGCGCAGAGAGCTGACCTTTGAGCTTGAAAGAGACAAAGAAAAGCTTCACCTCCTTCTCGGTCTTGCAAAGATTCTTCTTGATATAGACAAGGCGATCAGGATTGTAAGAAACACCCAGCACGACAAGGATGTTGTAAAGAATCTTATGGAGGGCTTCGGAATTGACGAAGTTCAGGCGGAATATGTTGCAGAGATCAAGCTCCGCAACCTCAACCGCGAATATATCCTTAACCGCGTTGCCGACATGGAAAGACTACAGAAGGAGATCGACGATCTTGAAAAGACGGTTGCGTCCGAAACAAGGCTCAAAACGGTTATCGCAAAGCAGTTAAAGGAGATCGGCGACAAGTACGGCAAGCCGAGACAGTCGCTTCTCATTACAAAGGATGACATCCGCGAGTATGTCGAGGAGGACACCCCGGAGGACTTTACCGTCAGAATCGTAATGACAGCCGAGGGGTACTTCAAAAAGATAACAATGCAGTCGCTCAGAGGCAGCGATGCCCACAAGCTGAAAGACGGGGACAGCATTATTTTAAATATCGATGCAAACAACAACGATGAGCTGCTGTTCTTCTCCGACAGGCAGAAGGTTTATAAGGCAAGGGTAAGCGACTTTGATTCATGCAAAGCATCCCAGCTCGGCGAATATGTTCCGGCAAAGCTTGGCTTTGAGGACGGAGAAAAGGTTATCTTTACAAAGAATTTTTCCGGCGGCTACCCGGAAGGAAAGAATTTCATTTTCATTTTCGAAAACGGAAAGGGTGTCCGTGTTCCGGTATCGGCATACGAGACAAAATCCAACCGCAAAAAGCTTACCGGCGCCTATTCGGATGTTTCGCCGATCGTCTCTGTTATCTACGAGGACGAACCGCTTGATCTTATTTTAATAAACGATGTAAACCGCGCAATAATGATAAGCTCGGAGCTTATTTCGCTCAAGACAACAAGAAGCTCGCAGGGCGTTCAGCTGTTTACGCTTAAAAAGGACAGAAAAATCGAAAGGGTGCTTACGGATTTCTCCGAGATATCAGAGCCGAAGAAATATCGCAAAACAAAGATTCCGGCAAGCGGAACGCTGCTCAGCGAATATGATATCGAACTAAATCAAATGAAACTCTGAAGCAATAAAAATTCAAAAATCAATTGTAAAATTCCGAAAACGGTTGAAATATGAAAGTGGTTGTGGTATAATTGCCATTAATTTATATGTTTCTTCCGTTCTCTTTGAAAAGGAAAAGCAAAAAAGAACTAAAGAAACGGAGGATTGCATATTTTGAAAAAACTCAAAAGATCGGCTGCTTGCTTTGTTATACTGCTGATGCTTCTTGCGCTTTTTGTTTCTGCCGATTCCGAGTATACAACAGAAAACGATCCGCTTGTCTCGCTAAGCTATGTAAACAATGTTTTAAAGCCGCAGATTATAAGCGAGGTGCTTGACGAGATCAAGAGTCTGTATCCGAATTCCGGAGCGCAGACGACCTACAGGCTGGTCACAATGAAAAAGGGTCAGAGCCTTACGGCATCGGGCTGCGTTGAGGTGATTATGACCTACGGAAGTGCGAATGCAGTCGTTACTGCATCCGAAAATCTCTATGCAGGGGTCGGCCTTGACGATCTGACGGCGGCAAAAAGGCTCCAGAACGGGGATATGCTTCTTACAGACCATTATATAGTTATACCGAGAGGCGACGGACGGGGCTTTACGGTCACTTCCGACAGCGCATATTTTTTAGTCAGGGGTGAGTACAATATCAAGTAAAAAGAAAAGATCCGCGAAAAAGAACGCGGCTGCAAAGCCGATAAGGCCAAAGACCTCTGCAAAGGTCATTGCAACAAGAATATTCGTTATTTTCCTTGCATTTTTAATGATCGGCGGCTCGATTGCATCGCTTATATATTTTCTTATTATAGATGCATCGGCTGCCTCAGGCGACGAGCTTAAAATCAGAGTCGGGATTGTCTACGGCTCGGATGTTGCCGACGGAATATATGTTTCCGCCGAAAACGGAGTATCCGTCGGGTATGTGGATAAAAACAAGGATTTTTTTGAGCTGCTGCAGGTAAATGATTCGACTCTTGCCGCTACCTGCGATGCAAAAATCAAAAACGACGGCGAGAGTATTTCGATTGTCGGCAGTGCTGCCGATATTTATGATGTACATATCGAGCTTTCTTCGACCGACAAATCGATCTGGTCGCTTGAAGGCGATATCGAAAGCAGCACCAAAAGCAAGGATGCCTTTCCTGCGTATATAAACGGCAGGTACTGCCTGCGCCTCGGCTGCTTTTCTAGCAGGCAGAACGCAGAAAATTCGCTTAAGAGCAAGCTGGAAAGAGCAAAGGCGGCAAATGCGTCAAATAAGGTCATTTCGCTGCTTGAAAACGCACAGATCGTTTCCGGAAGCGCTACTGCGGTCTCTTTGATCAATTCAAAGACAAACGAGGTAAAATTCGAGTTTGATTTTTCCGACGGCACACTTCAGTTCGGTATTTCCGCAATTCAGAAGGGAACAAAGACGTATCTGAAGCTGCCTGGGAGAAATTCCTATCTTTATGAGGGAGTTTTCCGCTTTAGCAGATGGTCGGACGATGAAAATTCCGGCTTGATGCTTGCAAACGTCGTTCCGGTTGAGGTATACGTCGCAGGTGTCCTTCCGTATGAGATAGGCACATACTGGACGCTTGAAACGCAGAAGGCGTTTGCCGTATGCGTCAGGTCGTTTGCGGTTGCCAATATCGGAAGGCACGAATCGACCTACGGTCTTGATCTCTGCAACAGCTCACACTGCCAGGTAAATCACGGTGTTACAAGGACGGTTGCGATCACATGGCAGGCTGTAAACGAAACAAAGGGAATTGTTGCGACCTACAACGGAAAGGTCTGCACAACCCCGTATTCCTCGTCAACCGGGGGATGCACGACAGGCTCATCCGATACATGGGGAGGCTCTGCCTCGGCTTATCCGTATCTTGTCGCACGCTCGACGCCGTGGGAGCTGTATGAAATTCATACAAACGGCTCATGGACAAAGGAGGTATCTTCGAGCGAGCTTTGTCAGTCCTTAAGAAACAAGGGCTATACAACCCTTCGCGACAGTATTGCAAGCGTAAAGATCAATGCGCTTTCCGCAAATTCCTCATATGTAAAATCGATAACCTTTACCGATACACACGAAACCTCAGTTACAATAACAAGAGGCGACAAGGTTAAGGCGTCGGTTTCGGATTATGTCAAAAGCGGAAATTTTGTTGTCTGCAAGGCAGGCGAGAAGGTTACAATTACCGATTATACCTTAAAGGGCTATGACACGTTCGGCGAGGATATTGCGGATCTGACAATTCAGACAGAGTCCGGAAAGAAGGTTCTTTCCGGCAGCGGCAGTCTTAATGTTATGACAGAAAACGGAAAGGCGCAGCTTTCGGGCGGCGGCACGGCAAAGGTTATAACCGACAAGGGGACAGACTCTCTTGAGCTCGTTACAGGCATACCGGGCGTATCCGGAAAGCTTCTTCCGAATATCCTTACAATGGAGCCCGTAAAAAAGGAAAGAACGGTTACCGCAGCAGGAAAAACCGGCAATTTCGTTTTTATCGGACGCGGATGGGGTCACGGAGTCGGCGGAAGCCAGTACGGCCTTAAGGATCTCGGCGATCTCGGCTATGACTACGAAACAATGGTCAAGGCATACTATACAGGAGTTACGCTTGTTAAGCGCTACTGACAGGTTCGGCTGATAAGCCGACAGTCTGCTAATTTATGTATGGATCTGCCGGTTTATTAATATAATTATATCTAATCTATTTATTTAATTTCATTTTTACTTTTTACAGCAAAAGGAACGGAGCACACCATGTTCAGGATAACAAGAAAAGAACAATTGAACCAAAACACCGTCCGTTTGGATATACAGGCACCGAAAATTGCAAAAAAGGCGCTTCCGGGACAGTTTGTAATCATCAGACCCGATGAGCACGGAGAGAGAATTCCGCTTACAATTGCGGGAAACGATCCGATCTCTGAAACCGTAACCGTCATTTTCCAGGCTGTCGGTGCTACGACGATGCAGATTGCCGATTTAAATGAGGGTGATTTCCTGCTCGATGTCGTCGGACCTCTCGGAAACGCATCCGAACTTGACGGTTTTAAAAAGGTAGCTGTTATCGGCGGAGGACTCGGGTGTGCGATTGCATATCCTCAGGCGAAATATCTTCTTGCAAACGGCTGCGAGGTTGATATGATCGCAGGATTCAGGTGCAAGGATCTTATCATTCTTGAGGATGAGATGAAGAGCGCATCAAACAGGCTGTTTGTCTGTACCGATGACGGCTCAAACGGCAACAAGGGACTTGTTACAAACATTCTGAAGGAGCTTATCGACAGCGGAAACAAATACGACGCGGTAATTGCGATCGGACCGGTTATAATGATGAAGTTTGTTTCAAAGCTGACAAAGGAATACGGCATAAAGACGATTGTCAGCATGAATCCGATAATGATAGACGGAACCGGAATGTGCGGCGGATGCAGGGTTACTGTCGGCGGCAGGATGAAGTTTGCCTGTGTTGACGGCCCGGATTTTGACGGACACGAGGTTGATTTTGACGAGCTTATGTCAAGAAACGGCATGTATCGCGAATATGAGGCCGAAAGATGCAATCTTTTTAAAATGGCAAAGGAGAAAAGAAACAATGGCTGATTTGAGAAAAGAAAAAACTCCGATGCCGGAGCAGGAGCCGTCTGTAAGGCGGCACAACTGGGACGAGGTTGCAAGCGGCTATACCGAGGAGATGGCTGTGCTTGAAGCCGGACGCTGCATACAGTGCAAGAATCCGGCATGCATGTCCGGTTGCCCGGTAGGGGTAAGCATTCCTGCGTTTATTAAAAAAATTACCGAGAAAAAATATACCGAAGCATATGACATCATCAAGGGAACAAACGCTCTTCCGGCTGTCTGCGGACGTGTATGTCCGCAGGAAAGGCAGTGCGAATCGAAGTGCGTAAGAGGCAGAAACGGCGAAAGCGTCGGAATCGGACGGCTTGAAAGATTCTGCGCAGATTATGCGGATCGTGTAGGATATGAAACAAAGAGCGAGTCTGTAAAAAAGAACGGCAAGCGCGTAGCTGTTGTCGGCTCCGGTCCGTCGAGCATTACCTGTGCCGTTGATCTTGCAAAGAAGGGCTTTGACGTGACTGTTTTCGAGGCGCTTCACACAGCCGGCGGCGTGCTTGTCTACGGAATTCCGGAATTCCGACTTCCTAAGGCTATAGTAAAAAAGGAAATCGAGAAGATGAAAAATCTCGGTGTAAAGCTCGAATGCGATGCAGTTATCGGCAGAACAGAAACGGTTGACGAGCTGTTTTCCGAGGGCTATGATGCAGTATTTATCGGCACGGGAGCCGGACTTCCGAAATTTCTCGGAATTCCGGGAGAAAGCGCCAAGGGTGTTTATTCCGCAAACGAATTCCTTACAAGAATCAATCTGATGAAGGCGTACCGCGACGATTATGCAACCCCTGTAAGAAAGCACAAAAAGGTAGCGGTTGTCGGCGGCGGAAATGTCGCGATGGACGCGGCAAGATCGGCGCTGAGGCTCGGTGCAAAGGACGTTTACATAATCTACAGAAGAGGAAAAGATGAGCTCCCTGCAAGAGCTGAGGAAGTTCACCACGCATCGGAGGAGGGAGTTGAGTTCTGCTTCCTTACAAATCCGAAGGAGATTCATGCAGACGAAAACGGAAATGTATGCTCGGTCACCTGCCGTAAAACAGAGCTCGGTGAGCCTGACGCATCCGGCAGAAGGTCGGCTGTGGAAATCGAGGGCTCGGAATTTGATATTGAGGTCGATGCGGTAATCTGTGCACTGGGCTCGACACCGAATCCGCTTATCAGAATGACAACAGGCGGCATCGAGGCTGACAGAAGAGGCTGTCTGATTGTAAAGGAGGACGGTGTGTCCACCACAAGAGACGGAGTCTTTGCCGGAGGCGATGCGGTTACCGGAGCGGCTACGGTTATTCTTGCAATGGGTGCCGGAAGGAGCGCCGCAAAGCAAATCGAGGAATATCTTAAGTAAGGACTTTATTTTAATGCTATTCGTAGAACTGCCAAAGGATCAATAAATGGGGTTATTATGATAAGAGAAGCACAGGACAGGTTCCTTAAAAGAAGATTCGGTGTGTTCAATCACTATCTTTACACGATCCAGAACAACGCAAACTGCCAAAACAATCAGCAAAAGGGCAGAACCGACTGGAACGAATGTGTAAACGAGCTTGATGTCGGGCTGATTGCAAGGCAGCTTAAGGAAATAAACGCAGGCTACTATTTTATTACGGTAATGCAGGGAAGCGAGTTCATGCTGGCACCGAATTCAACCTTTGACGGAATCGCGGGGGTGAAGGCAGGAGAATGCTGTGCAAGGCGAGATGTTATTTTTGAGCTTTATGATGAGCTTTCGAAATATGATATAGATCTTTATCTTTATTATACAGGCGATGGTCCGTATCAGAACGAGGCGATCGGAAAGCGCTTCGGGTTTACAGAGCCGAGAACAAATATTTCGATTGACTTTGTAAAAAACTGGGCAAGCGTGCTTGAAGAATATGCAGTAAGATACAAGGACAAGGTAAAGGGCTGGTGGATTGACGGCTGCTACCGCGATACGTTCGGATACACAAGCGAGCTTTTAAAGCCGTATCTTGATGCCTGCCTTAAGGGTAATCCGGATGCGCTTGTTGCGACAAACGGAGGGCTGAAAGACGATATTGAATCTAATTACGAGGGCGAAAGCTTTGTATGCGGAGAATTCAACGACTTCGAGCATTATCCGAAGCAGAGATTTTACAAAAATGCGATGGCGCATATTCTTGCTCCTCTCGGTATTCACAACAACGGAATCGGAACCGGATGGGCAAGCACCGGTTTAAGAAACGACGGGAAGTATCTTACCGAATACATAAAAAGGGTAAATGATATCGGAGGGGTTGTCAGCATTGACATTGCCTTAAACCGTGACGGCAGCTTTGACTTTGAGCAGCTTGAAACGCTTAAATATGTCGGGAAAAATATACGAGGCTGAAATCGCCACGAAAAATCCTGAATTTCGTTTTTTTGAGCATTTGAATATTAGATTATTTGAACATTTGAACTTTTGAACTTAGGAAGTGAGAGACTTGACAAACGACGCTTTGATGATGGATCAGACCACAATGGCATATATAAATCTATATGCGATCTTCGGCGCGATTCCGAAGCTTTGTATGCTTGACGCTTCGGCAAGGGAGCTGATTGAAAAAAAGAAAATTAAGCTCGGCTTTAAGGTAAACGGAGGTCCTGAGGCTTCGCTTTTATTTGATAACGGAAAATGCACTTTTCTTGAGGGAACAGACGGATGCGACATTCTTCTTCCTTTTAAATCCCCGGAGAAATTTAACGGAATGATAAACGGAACGGTCACGCCGTTTCCGTCAAAGGGAATTACGAAGATCAAATTCCTTCTCGGCGAATTTACAAAGCTGACCGATATTTTAACAAAATATTTAAGAGCCTCCGAGGAGGATCTGAAAGACAAGGCATTTTTTGAAACAAGCACAAGGCTGATGCTCAGCGTCATTGCCGGAGCTGCCGCGCAGATCGGAAATCATGACAAGGTCGGAAAGCACAGCGCAAGCTATATTGTAGACGGAATCGTCAAGCTTTCGATAAAGGATCTGGATGCTGCATATGTAAGCTCAAAGGATCATTTCTTGTCTGTGGTAAATGAAGAGCCGAAGAGTGTTATGGCAAGGATGGAGTTTGAGGATATGTATGTTGCAAGAGATCTTTTCGACGGAAAGGTAAATGCCGCGGTTTGCGTCGGAATGGGACTTGTAAGAATCGGCGGAATGATCTCGATGGTGGACAACATAAACAGAATGCTCGACAGAGTTTCCGTATATCTTGCATAAGGAGGGAATGAGCATGAGAGAAACATATAAATATGACAAAAGCAGAGAAGCCTTCAACAGAGCCGTTAAGGTAATTCCGTCCGGAGTATACGGGCATCTCGGACCTACCGAGGGCTGCTTTGTTCCGGTAGAGGCTTTCCCGATGTTCTGCTCGAAGGCGCAGGGCTCGCATTTCTGGGATCTTGACGGCAACAGGTTTATCGACTATATGTGCGCATACGGTCCGAATATCCTGGGATATAACGATCCGGATGTCGACGAGGCAGCCGAAAGGCAGAAGAAGGACGGCAACTGTACTACATCTCCCTTTCCTATTATGATCGACCTTGCCGAGCTGCTTGTCGATACCGTAGCATCGGCAGACTGGGCGTTCTTTGCAAAGAACGGAAACGATGTAACCTCTACGGCGGTAATGGCGGCAAGGGCTTATACAAGAAGAAAAAAGATCGTCTTCTTTAAGGGCTGCTACCACGGAATTTCCCCCTGGACGCAGAAAATCGATTATTCCGGAATTATCGAAGAGGATGTAATCAACAATATCTATGTCGACTGGAACAATTACGATCAGCTGGAAGAGGTTTTTGAAAAGAACAAGGGTCAGATTGCCGCAATAATCAGCCAGCCGTATATGCACGGAAACTTCGCCGACAACGAGATGCCGAAGGAAGGCTTCTGGAAAAAGGTAAGAAAGCTGTGCGACGATAACGGAACGGTGCTCATTATTGACGATGTAAGAGCAGGCTTCCGCCTTGATCTTGAAGGATCGGATCACTACTTCGGTTTTGAGGCAGACATGATATGCTTCTGCAAGGCACTTGCAAACGGGTACAATATTTCGGCGCTCTGCGGAAAGGATTTCCTCAAGAACACGCTGTCCGGAATGTCGGTGACCGGAAGCTACTGGCTTTCTGCCGTGCCGATGGCTGCCGCGATTGCATGTATTCAGAAGATGAAGCGTCTTGACCTGCCCACACTTCTTATTGAAAAGGGAAGAAAGCTTGCAACCGGGCTTACAGAGACTGCGGCAAAGCACGGATACGATCTTCATGTTTCGGGTGCGCCGTCGCTGTTTTACCTGAGGCTTGCGGACGATCCGAGCCTGATGCTCCATCAGAGATGGATTGCGGAATGTGTAAAGAGAGGCGTATTCTTTACCAACCATCATAACCATTTCATGAGTTATACGCTTACAGATGAGGATATCAAGGAGACGGTTGATATAGCAAACGAGGCGTTTGACGTTCTCGACTCTATGAGATGACCGAAATGCGTCTGAATGGGCGAAATAACAGCTAAAAATTTAAAATTTTAAATATAAATAAATATAAAACTATTGACTTTGGCAAAGAATAATGATACCATTATTTGTAGCATAAAATGTGATTTTCTTTGGAATCTTTAAAAAGGAGAAAAAAAGATGAAAAAAATAACATGCTTTGTTCTTACGTTAATTATGGCACTTATGCTTGTCGTTTCGGTTTCTGCAACCACAAAGAACGAATTCCTTGCAGAGCTTAAGAGCAGTGTTCCAGAAAAGTATACTGCAATTATCTACAATCCGATAGAGAGTATTTTCAATCAGATTGAGGTTACGGACGAGCAGTCGGCTCAGCTTCTTGAGTGGCTGAATGATGCAAAGAAGGTTATCACGGTTGACCGCGGATCCTCTCTGGACGCATACACAAAGGAAGAGCAGGAATATGCTGTTGATATGTTCGACAAGGCTTGCAAGCTTCTCGGTCTTACCTATACAATGACTCCCGAGAAGGCAAATAGCGGCGAGGTTATTGTCAGCGTATTCAAGGACGGAGTTAAGCTCGGCGAGCTTGACGGAGATGCCGTTAATGCAACAAATGCACCGGAAAAGAACATGCTTCTTCCTGTAATCGCAGTTTCGATGATCGCTCTCTGCGGTGTTACAATCGTTGCTTCGAAGAAGCAGCTTTCTAAGTAATTAAAATCGGTTAAAGTTATCGAAATAACCGAAATAATCGAGATAATCGAATGAAAAATCGAATCTACAGCAAAAAGAATCAAATCTCTGACTTGATTCTTTTGTTGTTTATACAGATAATTATCTTTGCTACCGTGTGTGCTGTCCTTGTTTTTGTCTATTCCTTCTTTATCAAAAATAACAGCTATTTCAGACTGGTGGTAATTCCG
Source organism: uncultured Eubacteriales bacterium (assembly GCA_934447715.1). Classification (GTDB taxonomy): domain Bacteria; phylum Bacillota; class Clostridia; order Oscillospirales; family CAG-272; genus HGM12657. The sequence goes on from CAKSER010000020.1 coordinate 29,225, forward strand.
GACAAGTCTGCCGTTCCGATCGAGTCGGAGATTCAGGACGGAACGGTCATCGACAATGTCGACAAGCCGCTTGAAAAGCTTCCGCTTATAAGATACGAAACGCAATGGGCGACAATAAATGTCGAGGGCTGGAAAAAGGCGGATATTCCGCTGTATTTCGGCGATAACCGCGCGATTCTTGCAAAGGGAGCAGGTCTTTGGAACGGATCAAAGTTCTGCGGACAGGGAGAAAAGATCGTGGTTTCCGCACATGTCACAAGCGATTTTTATGAGATCGAGGACACCGAAATCGGCGACATTGTGACAATCGATACGATTTACGGAAAATATGAATACAGGGTCAAGGATATTGTAATCTTCAACTATAAGGATCCGACGCTGATTTCGACCGCATCCGAAGAGGAAGAGCTCGTGATGTATACCTGTTATCCGAGAGAAAACGGTTTTGCCTTTAAAACCGAGCGCATTGCGCTTGTCTGCGAGAAGATCTCCGGAAAGGAGTATGCAAAATGAGCGAATCATCAAAAAAGAGCAGAGCAGCTTCTGTTTTAAGATCGGCTCTTTGCGTAATTGCTTTTATTTTGACGGTGCTTTTCGGAGTTTTATCCTTTGCTCTTGCATCGCTTGGCGCTACCTTGCTGAACCGCGGCTTTTTAACCGATACTGTTTCAATACCCGAATATGCTTCGGAGCTTAAGGAAAGAATCGATAAAAGCCTTGAAAAGGACTGCAGTATTTACGGCATTCCTTATAAGGTTGTCGAAAAGGAAATTACAAAGGAAAGACTTACCGCTGCTGCAGTTCGGTCCGCTTCGGCGTTCTTTGACGGAAACAGCGATGATCTGTCCTCCTTTGAATACCCGTCGGAGGGTATCTGCGAGGCGGTCAAAAGCTATGGAAAGGGCGACGGCGCCGACACAATCTATAAGGACGAAAAAAATGCGCCTCTCCTTGCAGAAAAGCTTACAGACAGGATCAGGGATACGATTTTGTCGGTTTTTGATCAGCCGCTTGTAAAAAAAGCAGCCTCAAAGCTTTTTCAAAACAGCACGCTTTGCCGCCTGACACCGCTTGCTCCGGTTTTTGCTGCTTTTGCCATAGCTTTTGCAGCACTTACTTATGTGCTGAAAAAGGGAAATCCGGGTGAAAAACTTTATATTTCGGCATCTGCTTTGATGACGGTCGGCACGCTCTGCTTTGCGCCTGCTTTCCTTGTCAGGCTTGCCGATATTCCCTCGAGAGTCGCACTCGGAGACAGCTATATAAGACAGTTTTTTGTTGCAGTTGCCGAGGGTGCACTTAACCGTATCTACACATTTTCGCTTGTCCTGTTTGTTTTTACTTTTGTTATTCTTGTTGCAGCCTCGGTTATGTTTGTTGCTTTCAAGAAAAAGGAGAAGGAGCAGGAAAGCAAATTGACTTTGGACTGATATCCGAATTGCGTAGGGCTTGTGCGCTATCGGCGCGCGTGTCAGATCGAGTTTTGCGGCGGTTTGCCGATGCTTGGCTGAGAATGCTTCTGTCGAGCAGGAGCATTGATGAGCAGAAGCTCCGTTAGTAAGCTTTAATCAATTAAAAATAAGACCCGTTTTTAAGGTAATCTAAAAACGGGTCTTGCTTTTTATATGCCTGATATGAACAGAATTGCGATAATAAGCGCTGTTTCAAGCGAGTTTTGGTTCGGGTCTGTGTCCTCGAAGAGGAGAAAGATCAGTCCGGCAAGCAGGAGATCGTCTGTGTTGAGCTCTCTTCCGGTAAGAAGCCCGAGCCCTCCGGAATTTGAGGACAGCGGCGGAATGT
>CAKSER010000021.1 GCA_934447715.1 uncultured Eubacteriales bacterium
GCGTTATCCTCGGATACGGCGGATATCTTGTTTACAACGGACGCTTCAACGCCGGACAGCTTGTCGAATACATAGGCTACTTCAGCGCAATCGTATGGCCGATTATGGCGGTTTCGATGCTGATCGAGATGACCTCGCGCGGAAAGGCATCGCTCAACCGTATAAGCGAGCTTCTCGACGCCCCGATTACGGTAAAGGATAAGGAGTCTGCTGTTGATGTCGATAAGGTTGAAGGAAAAATCGAATTCAAAAATCTTTCCTTCCGCTATCCGGGTGCTGACTATGATGCGCTTAAAAACGTATCATTTGTAATTGAAAAAGGCGAGAATGTCGGAATCGTCGGAAAGACCGGATTCGGAAAGACGACAATCCTCAATCTGATGCTGAGGGTTTACAATGTTGATGACGGATGTCTTTTTGTTGACGGTCACGACGTCAATGACATCACAATCCCCTCACTTCGTAAGGGCTTTGCATATGTTCCTCAGGACAACTTCCTTTTCTCGGATACGATATTCAACAATATTGCCTTTGCCGTTGACGGTGCAACAGATGATCAGGTAACAAACGCTGCGGTTCTTGCCGATGTACATGACAACATTTCGGAGTTCAAGGACGGATATAAGACAGTCTTAGGTGAGCGCGGAGTTACGGTCTCCGGCGGCCAGAAGCAGAGGATTTCGATTGCAAGAGCGCTTATCAAGGAAGCTCCGGTTCTGATTTTAGACGATTCGGTTTCCGCAGTTGATACAAAAACCGAAAAGGTTATTCTTGATAACCTGAGAAGAACACGTAAGGGCAAGACAACGGTTCTTGTCGCCCACAGAATCTCGACGGTTGAGGATCTCGACAAGATCATATTCCTTGACGACGGTGAAATCAAGGCTGTCGGCTCGCACAAGGAGCTTTACGATACCTGTGAGGATTACCGCCACATGGTCGAGCTTCAGCGCCTTGAAGACGAGATAGGGTAAGATAGGAGGTTGATGAAATGAATGAATATATGCCTCTTATAGCGGTTGGTGCGGTTATCGGCACGGTATCTGCCGTGCTTATAATGGCATATGCTATGGTTAAGGATAAAAAGGAATCGATGGGCTTTGACCGCAACATGAGCGATCTTGAAATCTTCCGCAGGCTGATGAAATATGCAAAGCCGTACCGCGCGCAGTTTTTGCTGGTCGGACTTCTGGTTCTGTTTTCCATTATTTATGATATCATGTCCCCGAAGATTATCGGTGACATTGAGGAGCTTGTAGTCGGCGACTTTGAGCTCAAAAGGCTTTATATCTCTGTCGGTGTATACGGCGCGCTTCTTGTTTTTTCAATGATAAGCTCGTATATACAGGCAATTGTCCTGCAAAAGACCGGTCAGAAGATAATTTCCCATCTGCGCGAGGACGTGTTTGTACATATCGAATCGCTTACGCATTCCCAGCTTAACGAGATTCCTGTCGGCAAGCTTGTAACAAGAGTTACAAACGATACCAATGCAATCTCGATGATGTTTACAAGCCTTCTTGCAAATCTTGTAAAGAACTGCTTTGTAATAATCGGCGTTCTCACCGCAATGATCTGCACAAATTACGAGCTCACTCTTATGATTTTGTGCTTTGTGCCGTTCGTTGTTCTCTTTACGGTAATCTTCAGAAAATTCTCACGGCGTGCATACCGCAAGGTCAAGGACCGCACGACGGATATAAATACCTATCTTTCGGAAAATCTGTCCGGAATCAAGATCACACAGGTTTTTAACCGCGAGGATGTAAAAAAGAACGAATTCATCGAAAAGAGCAACGCGCTCGGCAAGGCAAAAAGAGAGGAAATCTACGTCTTTGCGACCTTCCGTCCTCTTGTCTATATGCTTTATATCAGCTCTGTCCTTACTCTGTTCTATCTCGGCGGAAGAGGATATTTAAAGCAGACAGAATTCCTCGGGCAGGTTATTACAAGCGGAACGGTTGTTACATTCTATATGTATATCTCGAAATTCTTCGGCCCGATTCAGAATCTTGCCGAACAGTTTTCCAGATTACAGTCCGCATTTGCATCGGCTGAAAAGGTCTTTTCGATAATGGACATCAAGCCGGCGTTCTGCGATGCGGAGGGTGCTATCGAGCTTGACGAGATCCGCGGAGAGATCGAATTTAAGGACGTATGGTTCAGCTATATTCCGGATGAATGGGTGCTTAAGGGTGTTTCCTTCCACATCGACCCGAAGCAGACCGTTGCGTTTGTCGGATCGACAGGCTCCGGAAAGACAACGATCCTGTCGCTTATCTGCCGCAATTACGAATTCCAGAAGGGTCAGATTCTGATCGACGGAATTGATATAAGAAAAATCAAGACATCGTCTATCCGCAAGCACTTCGGACAGATGCTTCAGGATGTGTTCCTGTTCTCCGGAACGATCAGAAGCAATATTGTTTTAAGAGAGGAAAACATCTCGGATGACGAGATTATGCGTGTCTGCAAATATGTAAATGCCGACAGCTTTATAAATAAAACAGAGCACGGTCTTGATGAGGTCGTAGGAGAAAGAGGAAACAACTTCTCCGCCGGACAAAGACAGCTTCTATCGTTTGCAAGAACGATTATTCATAAGCCTTCGGTTATGATTCTTGACGAGGCAACGGCGAATATTGATACCGAAACCGAGCTTCTGATTCAGGATTCGATGGAAAAGATGAAGAACATCGGCACAATGCTTGTTGTTGCACACCGCCTTTCCACAATCCAGCACGCCGATAATATCATTGTTCTTTCCCACGGAAAGATACTGGAGCAGGGCAATCATCAGCAGCTGCTCGCCGCCCACGGCAGATACTATCAGCTGTATACATTACAGTTCCACAAGGAAAACAGACAGATAGCAGCACAGTGATTTTTATAATACAGCAAAAACAGTAAAAACACAGCCTCCTGCGGTAAAGCATACCAAGGGAGGCTGTTTCAAAAGCCGGAAAACACCGGTATTAAACTGATAGCAGAAAGGAGTGAAAAAATGGCATACAGCGAGCTTATAAAAAACTTCAACCGCATTCGGGATTATATGCGCGAGTTTTATGTTTACGGCTTTAAAAGCCGGGAGGAATACAATAAAAAAAGCGCTCGCTCGTATGATGATGAACGCCGCCGCATGGAAAGCTGGCTTGGGGATTATATGCAGTTCAGGCAGAATTCAGACGGGAAGAACGTCTTTCTTTCGATTGACAGCCGTCTTTCATGCCACAATCCGCTATACACGGCATGGAAGGCAAAAAGCTTTACCGACGGCGATATCACGCTTCACTTTATACTTTTTGATATTCTGTACCTGCCCGATGTCGAGCTTTCGCTCAATGACATTATGGAAAGAATTGATGCTTATCTTAAAAAATTCAAAAATCCTAAGGTGTTTGATATATCAACCGTGCGCAAAAAGCTGAATGAGTATATTTCCGAGGGGATCATTGTCTCAAAAAAGTACGGTAAAACAATGTATTACCGCCGCGCGGAATCCGAATACCGCTGCAATAAGGACATTTTGGATTTCTTTTCCGAGGTGTCGCCCTGCGGTGTCATCGGCTCATATTTGCTTGATAAGGAAGATTTGCATGACGGACATTTCACGTTCAAGCACCACTATATTACAGGAGCAGCCGACAGCGATATTGTCTGCACGCTGCTCAATGCAATCTATGAAAAAAGGAATGTTATACTAAAGACTGTCAACAGACGAAAGGACAGAGACGCTGAAAATAATGTGACGCCGCTCAAGCTCATGATAAGCGTGCAGAGCGGAAGACAGTATCTTACGGCATATGACACGAAGCTCAGAGCAATTAAGTCATTTAGGACGGATAACATCATTTCCGCCAAAACAGGCGATGCGTGTGAGAATTTTGATGAGCTGCACGATAAGCTCGATAGGATGCTGCCTTATATGTGGGGCGTCAGAACGCAAAATGCATCAGGCAGCCGGATGGAGCATGTGGAATTTACCGTAAGCTACGGCGCTGATGAGGGGTATATACATAGACGGCTGGAACGCGAAAAGCGCTGCGGAACGGTAGAAAGGCTTAATGAAAACACAAGCAGATTCAGTGCGGATATTTTTGACACAAGCGAAATGGTTCCGTGGATCAGGACGTTTATCTGCAGAATAACCGATATCAGTTTTTCAAACAAGGCTCTTGAGAAGCAGTTTTTAAACGATATAAAGGAAATGTATGCCCTATACGGTCTCGAAGGCGGTGATGATATATGATATTCAGCGAGCTTTACAGTACCTACTATAATACAATGACACGGATTCTTGAGGCGGCTGCGGATCATCCGCTTAAAAAGGATGAGCTTCGTACTATTATTGAAAAAAACGCCTTTAAGGAGAGCATTTTAAATATCGAACCGGCAATTGCAAACGAAAGGTGGCAGTTGCTTAACCCGGATGGCTCAACGGTGCTTAAACACAAGCCGACGCTTCCGCTTACATTGCTTGAAAAGCGCTGGTTAAGGACGATTTATCAGGATCCGAGGATCAGGCTCTTTACCGACGAAGAGTGCAGCTTTTCAGATGTTGAGCCGCTCTTTAACCTTAGCGATGTGCTGATTTTTGATAAATACTCGGACGGAGACCCGTATACAGACGAAAGCTATATAAATAACTTCCGCCTCGTGATGGATGCGATACAAAACCGTTATCCGCTCTGTATTGATGCAGTAAACCGGAAGGGTATGGTAACGCATAGGGTTCTCATGCCGGAGCATATGGAATACTCCGAAAAGGACGATAAGTTCAGATTGGTCGGCTCCGGGTGCAGATACGGCGGAACGGTCAATATCGCAAGGATTGTAAGCGTCAGACGGTACGACGGGCCATACGAAATAATCCCCGAAAGGGGCTTGCAGCACAAAAACAGAACAGTTGAGTTTGAGCTTGTTGACTCCCGAAAAGCCCTTGAAAGGGCGATGATGCATTTTGCACACTTTGAAAAGCAGGCGGAAAAGCTTAACGAAGGGCGCTACAGAGTGACGGTTACATATGATGAATATGACGAGACAGAGGTTGTTATCCGGATTTTGTCATTCGGACCGATGGTGAAGGTGACTTCGCCGCGGCGCTTTGTGAATCTCATTAAAGAAAGACTGATAAAACAGAAAAACAGCGGACATTTCGGCTGATTAAAGCATCAGCCCGGGATGTTCGCAACTTTTTTTCCGTGATAATGGTAGAAATAACCTGTAAAATATCCTTGTAAACAGAAAAACGGATAGTTGTTATATGCGATGCTGTTATCGCATACCGTTTTTGAAAGGAGGATAAATATGCTTGAAATAAAAGGAAAGGTCGGCACTGCAATCTGCTATGCAAAAACAATTGAGGATGGAGCAATCGAGCAGATTCAAAGAATGTGTGACTATGAGCTGACCGAAAACAGCCGCGTGCGCATTATGCCGGATGTTCATGCCGGAAAGGGCTGCACGATCGGAACAACTATGACGGTGAAAGACAAGGTCTGCCCCAATATTGTGGGTGTGGATATCGGCTGCGGTATGTATACAGTCAAACTTGACAAAAACGAACCTGATTTTAAAAGAATCGATGAGGCAGCGCACTATATTCCATCCGGCATGAATACATGGGAGGGAAGAAGCGAAAGATTTGATCTTACAGCCCTGAAATGCTTCCGCTCGCTCAGCGATACGAAGCGGCTGGAGCGTTCGCTCGGCACACTCGGAGGCGGAAATCACTTTATCGAGGTCGATAAGGCATCTGACGGTACATATTATCTTGTAATCCACTCCGGAAGCAGAAATCTCGGCAAGCAGGTCGCCGAAATATATCAGCAGCTTGCAATCGACCTTCATGCAGGGAAGGAAAGTTATTTTTTAAAAAAGAACGAGATCATCCGCACCTATAAGGAGGAAGGCAGGAGAAACGAAATAGAGCAGGCTTTAAAGGAGCTTGAAAAGGAATATAAGGCTGAGGCTTCAGCTGTGCCTGAGGATTTCTGCTGGCTTTACGGCGATTTTCTTTGCGATTATCTTCACGATGTGGAAATCTGTCAGCAGTTTGCAAAAAGAAACAGAGAAAAGATGGCAGAGATTATTCTTCAAAGAACCGAAATGATAGGAAAAGATGCATTCCACACGATTCACAACTATATCGATACAAAGGAAATGATCCTGCGCAAGGGCGCAATTGCCGCACACCTGGGCGAAAAGGTTTTGATTCCGATTAATATGCGTGACGGCTCTGTTGTTGCAATAGGTAAGGGAAATCCCGAATGGAATTATTCCGCGCCGCACGGAGCCGGCAGGATCATGTCGAGGAGCAATGCAAAGAAAACGATTGATATTGAGGCATATAAGGCTGCTATGGAGGGAATATACACGACATCGGTAAGCGAGCAGACAATCGACGAGGCTCCGATGGCATATAAATCGATCGACGATATCATTGATGCAATCCGTGAATCGGTCGATATTGTTGATATAATGAAGCCGGTGTATAATTTCAAGGCTGCGGATGATGAGCGCCCGTGGAAAAAGCGGAAGAAAAAGGAGGAAATTTCCGATGAGGGAGCTGATAGTACAGAGACTGAAGGAAATTGAAAGAGAGAACAATGAAAAAATTTTGCTCGCCGCAGAATCCGGAAGCAGGGCATGGGGCATTGCTTCTTCCGACAGCGACTATGATGTACGCTTTATCTATGCGCGTAAAATGAAGGATTATCTTCGTCTTGAGGATATGCGCGATGTAATCGAGCTTCCGATAAGTGATGAGCTTGATATTAACGGGTGGGATCTAAAAAAGTCGCTTCGTCTGCTGTACGGATCAAATCCCACACTGTTTGAATGGCTTTCATCTCCGATAGTGTATATGAAAACACCTTTTTACGATCGGCTTAAAGACAATATGTTAAAATACTTTTCGCAAAAAAAGTGCCTGTACCACTATTTGAATATGGCAGAAAGAAACTGCCGTGAGCACTTGAACAGTGACACCGTCAAGGCGAAAAAGTATTTCTATGTATTAAGACCGGTGCTTGCCTGCCGGTGGATTTTAGACAGACATACACCGCCTCCGATGCTGTTTTGCGATCTTTCGAAAGCAGAGCTGCCTTTTGAGCTTTCAGAAGAGGTAAGCTGCCTGCTAAGGCTCAAAACCGAGTCGAACGAAGTAAAAGAAATCCCGAAAATTGTCCCGATAGATAACTTTTTATGCGAGCAGATCGAAGAAATCAAAGGAATTCTAAGCGCAATGCCCGATGAAAAGGGAAATGACATCTCCTTTCTTGATGAATTGTTCCTGCTTGAAATATCATGAGCTATATAAGAGTATACAAAAGAACACCGCTTGAAGGCGGTGTTCTTTTATCATTTACGAGATTTACGGGGAGCCTTTGTTAAGCAAATGTTGAAAAAATGTGAATTATATTTGTCGGAAAACGTTGTTTTTTTATCCTTTTTGTGTTAGGATATATTAAGATATCCGCATAAAGCTTGCAAATCAGCAGTTAACAAGACGATTAAAAAATTTATAATAAATCGGAAAGGATGACACAATGGTAACATGTCCTAATTGTAAAAAGGAATTGAGTGACGACGCAAGATTCTGTAATAGCTGCGGCACTCGGATTTCTAAAACAATCTATTGCCCCGGCTGCGGTAAGCAGACAAGTCTCGATTACGCCTTTTGCCCGAACTGCGGAGCCTCGATTACCGAAGCTATCGCTGAAAAACAGGCGGCGGCAGCAGATGCTCCTGTCAAAAAGGAGAAGAATTCTAGGCTTGCAATTATACTCGGCATAATCTGTGCAGCTGCTATCGCTGCTGTGATTTTAGTGATTGCTCTGTTTTCGGGTGGCGGCAATACCGCTGATAAGGCCGAAAACAGCTATGCTCTATATCTTAAGGATCGCGAAATTTTCTATTCCGATTTAAAGAAGGACAGCGACGCATGGCAGCTTACCTCCCGTCTTGTTGACTCTGATGAGGTTACCGATCTTGATCTGTCTTTGGCAGCATACAGTCTCGGTGGATGCTCTTATATGAGCGAGGACGGAAGGTATATCTTCTTCCCGGACAAGACCGACGGTAACGGCTTCAGCCTGTATTTTAAGGAGGTTGCAAATCCGGATGCCGATGCAGTTAAAGTTGATTCCGATGTTGTGTCCTATACCGTAAATAATTCTGCAACCCTTGTTACCTATATCAAGGGCAAGGAGGGCAATCTATATCAGTACAAAATCGGCGAGGACTCAAAGGATAAAATTGCAAGCGATGTCAAGATGTTCGCGGCATCCGACGACGGAAGCAAGATCGGCTATATAAATAACGAGAATAGCGTCTATGTAAAATATGCCGGTAACGAAAAAGAGAAAATTGCAAGTGACATCTCCGCTTATGAGTATGTATCCGATGATTTAACAACCCTGTATTACTTCAAGGACGGTGATCTTTATAAGCTGGTCGAAGGCGCTGATAAGGTAAAAATTGATTCGGATGTCAGAGAGGTTATAAATATTTACGATTCCGGTGAAATCTATTATGTGACCAACAAAACCGAGAAAAACACATTGCTGGACTATGTAATTGACGATACGAAGGAAGCGGATGCCGCCGTTATAAAGCCGGAATATCCTGATTATCCCGATGCCCCGGATCGTCCGTCCTGGTGGGATTATGAAGACGATGACGAGTATGATGCTGCATACGAAAGATATGAAAGCGCATATGAGGCGTGGAAGACCGAACGTAACCGCATGGAATCGGAATACAATACTGCTCTTAAAGCATACAATGAAAAGGTGTCTCGTGATGACCTGAGACAGAGACTTGAAGGTGAAAGTTTCGATCTTGCATCCTGTAATCTTTGCTTTTATAACGGCACAGAAAAAACCGTAATTACCGATGCATTTATTAACGAATTCTATTCAAATTATACGTTTGCCTACGAAACACCTGCTATTTGCTATGAGACCTATAATCAGTCCGGTATTAATAAAAGGCTCACCGACTTTGAAGGTTCAGTCAGTATCGATGATATTAGATATATACTCGAATCTGAACTGCTGGCAACCTCCGATAGAAATATCGCAGTAAATGAAGCAGTAACTGTTGTCGAGCAGAAAAAGAGAATATCTAATTTAGTAATCAATTACTCCGGCACTATTGCTTATTATATCGATAATATTCCGGGCATTGAGAATTACGGTGAGCTCTACCGCATTTCTATTGATAACGGTGTAGTAGGAAAAGCCGAATTGTATGATAGTGATGTTTACATAGGCTACTCATATTTTGTAAGTGACACGGAGCTTGAATATTTCAAGGACTTCAAGGACGGAGCCGGCGACCTGTACATAGACAAGAAAAAAATCGATACCGATGCCCGTGCGTACCTCTTAGAGAATTATCCCGATATAGGCAAAACCATATACTTTACCGATTGGAATGCTGATAAAAACTACGGAACTCTGAAGGTTTATGACGGTAATGAGGCTGTAAAGATTTCTGATGATGTAGTTAACTTCTATGTTGCTCCCGACGGCCGTATTCTGTATCTGTATGATTACAGCTTTAAATACTATAAGGGAGAATTGCACGAATGGTTTGACGGTGAGACAAGAAAGATAGATGATGATGTAACTCGCGTAATTCCTTTTATCGATGAGAAGTACAGAGGCGCGTCGTATTAAAAGGTGCTCTCTCGTTATAAAAACAGCCCTCCGCCATTGAGCGAAAAGCTGCTTTACTTCTTATTCACTTTTAACTATAGCTTTTTTAAAACTCCCACACGGATGTGTGGGAGTTTTGCTTATCCTCAGCCTAAATGCTCCATTGATATTTTTTCAGGTCGACATGATAGGCGTCCTTTAAAATAACGCCCTCCTGTTTAAGCAATTCTGCCTGCTCAGTCCAGCCGGGAACCAGTCTGCCGGCGTGATTTACAACACGGTGACACGGATACTGCCCGTAATAATCGGCACGGCTGAGCACCGTTCCAACCAAGCGCGCGTTCCGGTCTCTTCCGATCAGCCGGGCAATCTGACCGTAGGTAGCCACACGCCCCTCCGGTATTTCCTCCACGACCGAGAGGATCTCATAGATCAACCGTTCATCCGATAAAAGTCCCATATTCTCCACCTCATATGAGTATAGCATACCATAAAGAAGGGAAAATAATCAAGGGGTTTTTTATATTGTGCTGCCGAAAAAGACATCGTGCCGACCGTAATGGTAAAGTGAAATATCCGGTTGCACCGGATGTAAAATAATTTCTCGCAGGCTCGAGATTGTGAAATGCTGCTTCCTGCGGTCGCAGCGTGAAATGAAATAAATCCCTCACGCTCGCAGACATTTCACATGCCAAAGGCATATTTCACGCACGGAGCGCATTTCACAAATCCAAAAGGGATTTATTTCGCCTGCGGAGGCGAGACCCCACCACACGGTCTTGCCTTTTCTTTGCGAAGAAAAGGCTGCGGTCGGTTCGGCGGCTCTGACAGTCCACCGGACTGTCATTCACTACCGCCTCACCCTTTTACGTTATGAGCCCTTCGGGCTCATAATATGATGATTGTATGGCACAACTACCATCGTATTAAAAAGAAAAGAACATCATCTGTCGACGATGTTCTTTTCTTTTATTGCGGAGGCGGGACTTGAACCACACGACCTTCGGGTTATGAGCCCGACGAGCTACCAACTGCTCCACTCCGCGATATATAATGCCGGAAACCGGGGTCGAACCGGCACGAGATAAAGTCTCACGGGATTTTAAGTCCCGGGCGTCTGCCTATTCCGCCATTCCGGCACATCATACAGTTTCCGCTGCAACATTGCTATTATAGCACATCAGATCTGCATTGTCAACCCCTCTTTTGATTTTTTTGTAATTATCCGGCCTTTGCTTTTATTTCGCTTGCGAGGCTTTAGCTGCCCGAAATTACGAAAAAAGCTTTTTTGCAAGCCCAAAAATGCAACCATTATGACCGTTTTTTGCATAATATTCATCTGCCGTAATCGAGCAGATTCCGATATCCTTATATTCTCCCTTTGTTAAAATATACCCTCGCAGGACTCCCTCAAATTTCATACCGCATCTTTCCATAAGCTTGCGGCTCCTGTCGTTTCCGATCATGTATTTTGCTTCGATTCTGTTCAGATTCAGCTTGTTAAAGCCGAAGCTCATGACCTCGTTTACCGCCTCGGTGGCATATCCGCTGCCGCAGTAATCCGGATTTAACACATAGCCGATCTCGCCGCGGTTGTTTTGAATATCAAACGATGTAAAGCCGCAGGTGCCGATCATTTTTTCATTGCTTTTTAAAACAACTCCCCAGTCATAAAAATCTCCGGCTCTGTACTGCTCCTGTAATTGCTCTGTGTATCTTTCGCTGTATTCGATATTCGGGTGAGGATACCACAAAAGAAATTCCGGGACCTCTTTTCTGCTCGAGTAATCATAAACATCCGAAGAATCCGATGGTAGGATTTTTCTTAGGATCAACCGTTTTGTCTCGAGCTGAGGTATGTTTGAAAATATCTTTTTTATCTTGTTTCCGGTTATAAACTGGCTCATATTGCTATCGGTTCCTTCTGCGTTTATCGGAATGAAAATTTATAAGTGCGTACAACGGTAATGATAGCATATAATGGAGAATTAGTCAATTGCTTTTGATGTCGATATCGGTCCTTGATTTACACTTGACTCGGTTTTAAAAAAATGATAAAATAATAGGAGAATAAGAAAGAGCAAAAAGGGAGGGATATTATGACAGGCAGATTTCGTTTAGCTTCTGCTTTTAAGCAGGCTGCTTTGATTCTTCTTTGCCTTGTTATGATCCTGCCGCTTTTTTGCTTTAGGATTTCGGCTGCCGACATCTGGAGCGGAAATGCCGCAAAGGGTTTTAGCGGCGGAAAGGGTACGCCGGAATCGCCGTATCTGATTAAGAATGCAGAGCAGCTTGCTCTCTTTGCCGGGCTGGTAAACGGAACGATCAAAACGCTCGGCGGTAAGAATGTTTACAGAAACCAGTACAATTCGGCATGCTATGCACTGACTGCCGATATTTATTTAAACGATTTAAGCAACCTTCAGAACTGGTCGAAGACAAAGCCGAAAAACTCCTGGACTCCGATCGGATATTATACCTCGTCAGACGCATACGCGCCGTTTTGCGGAAGCTTTGACGGACGGGGCCACAGCGTTTACGGTGTATACATAAAATCGGATAAGAACAGGCAGGGGCTGTTCGGGTGTATCGAGGGCGGAACTGTTTTTGATCTGTCGGTAAAAAGCTCTTATATTGAGGGAAGCATGTATGTCGGCGGAATTGTCGGATATGCTTCGGGAAGCGCATCCGCTGTAAACGGCTGCTTTTCGGATGCTATAGTGTCTGGAAGCATGTATGTCGGCGGAATTGCCGGTGCTTCGGGAGGCATGACTTCGCTTTGCAAAAACACAGGCTCGGTCAGCGGAAAAACAGAGGTCGGCGGAATCGTCGGCGGCGCGGAAGCCTTTTCGATGATATCAAACTGCATTAATACAGGTGCTGTAAACGGCAGCTCGGATATTGGCGGCATTTTCGGAGGGGATAAGGCTTTCTCCCGTGCCGTTTGCTCGGTAAACACCGGAAAGATCACCGGGTCATCAAATTCCGGTGCAGTTGCCGGAAAAGCAGACGGGAGCATTTTTTACGGCTGCTACTATTTGTCGGGAAGCAGCTCAAAGGGAATCGGCTCGTCATCAAGCGAGTCTTCGTCAACGGTCAAACTGACCGCAACCGAAATGAAGCAGGAAAAAAGCTTTCCGCTTTTGAATTTTTCAAGCCATTTCACGATGTCGGCTTCATCCCCCGAGATTACAAGGCTTCTTTTAACCGGAAACGGCACATCGGCTTGGAACGGAGAGGTCGCACAGTCGTTTTCCTCCGGCTCCGGAACCAAGGCGGATCCTTATAAAATTACAAAAGCCTCCGAGCTTGCTTTTCTTTCAAAGCTGGTCAATTCCGGAAACAGCCAGAGCGGAAAGTATTTTGTAATTACAGCGGATATTACCTTCAACAGCTTCGCAGCATCCGGATTTTTCGGAGGCGCTGTCGGATTTGATCCGATCGGAAACGAGAAAAATCCGTTTTGCGGAAGTATTGACGGAAAGGGGCATACAATTTCCGGTCTTTATATTACCGGGACAGGCAAGGGAACCGGGCTTTTCGGCTGCTCGAAGGGAACGGTCACAGGCATCAAGGTAAAGGATTCGGTAATCAGCGGCGGAAAATATGTCGGAGCTCTTGTCGGAATCAATTTCGGAACGGTATCGTCCTGCTCCGCAAAGGCAGAGGTTTTCGGTTCTCAGTTTGTCGGCGGTCTTGTCGGCAAAAGCGAATCAAGCAGTAAAATTACAAGCTCGGGCACAAGCGGCACCGTCTTCGGCAGCTCTGCTGTCGGCGGAATTACGGGCGGAGCAGATAATGCTGCTGTCGAAAGCTGCACCTCAAATTCGACAGTGCAGGGAGGAGACAGCGTCGGCGGAATTGCAGGCTATGCAGAGACAAGCTCTAAGCTGAACAAGCTGAAAAACAACGGAAATGTGTACGGCGCGGACAATGTCGGCGGAATCGGCGGTCAGCTGTACTATTATTCAAAAATCACACTGTCGCAGAATAACGGGAAAATCTGCGGACGAAGCAGCATAGGCGGAATTATCGGCTATGCTTCATGGCGTTCATCCGCACTTAACTGCCTTAATTGCGGCGCTGTTTCTGCGTCAAGCGACGCAGGCGGAATTGCCGGATATATTTATAACAACTCGACAGTCGAAAAATCGGTGTCGCGCGGAAAGATAAGCTCCGTAACCCCAAGCGGAATTGTCGGAAAAAGCTCATATTCCTCTGTTTTAAACTGCTATTATCTGCAGGGGAGTGCAAAGGGAGGCATATCCGGAAAGGACGAAAAGGGAAAGGCTGTTTCGGTAAAATCCGGAGCGCGGAAGACCGATTATCCGGGGCTTGATTTTGCGCTTTACTGGGTATTTGTAAACGGAAAGCCGGAGCTTCAGGTGTTTACAGACATAATTGCACTTTCATCAAGCGACATTTCCTCAAGTAAATATAAAATCGATATATCCGCCGGAATAATATCGAGAATTCCGGCAGGAACCGCTCTTTCACAGTTTAAAAGCAATCTGAAGACATCCCGTGACATTACGGTGACCGACGCAAACGGAAAGGCTATAACCGATAAAAACGCACTGATACCGACAGGTGCAGTCCTGACGCTTTCGGATAGGATAGGGGCTTTGACGCTTTCTGTGATCGGTGATGTAAACGGCGACGGAAAGGCAACAATTACCGACTTTATTCAGATCAAAAGCCATCTTCTTTCCGGAGGCAAGACCTTAAATGGCATAGTCCTTACCTCTGCCGATGTCAATCTGGACTCAAAGGTTTCGATTACCGACTTTGTCAAATTCAAGGCATATCTTCTCGGGAACGGAGGCCTGTCCGCCTGAAAATTGCCTGTGAGCCGGCTTGATACCGGCAAAGCGACAGAAATTTGCTGCTTTTCGCAGTATAACGTATTTATTTTTACTATTGACTTTACATCCCTTAAGTGGTAAAATAATAAAAAAGATCTTTAAGCAGGTGCTGTGACGCCGGCAAGATTGGTAATAGACGACTGTGTATCAGTCTGCTTTCTTGTACCTATAGCCTGCTTTTTTAAAAAGCAGGCTTTTTTTAGGAGAAAATTCAGGAGAAAATAATGAAGATTAAAAATGCTTCGGTTTACAAAAACGGAAAAGTAATAAAAGAGGATTACGAAATATCGGTCGGCGAAACCGGCTTTCTTTCCGCTTTTAATGAGCTTGAAAATATTCATGTTTTCCCGGCTTTCTGTGATGTGCATGTGCATTTCAGAGAACCGGGATTTTTTTATAAGGAAACGATAAAAACCGGTTCGCTTGCGGCGGCAAGAGGCGGATATACCGATGTCTGCACAATGCCGAATCTTAATCCCGTGCCGGACTGTGTGGAAAATATAAAGGAGCAGCTTAAAATAATCGAAAAGGATGCTGTAATACGCGTTCACCCATATGCAGCAATAACCGTTTCGGAAAAGGGAGAAAAGCTTTCGGACATGGAAGCGCTTGCGCCCTATTGCATAGCCTTTTCGGACGACGGCAAAGGGGTGCAGAGCAAGGAAATGATGCGCGAAGCAATGAAGAAGACGAAGTCTCTTGACAAAATAATTGCCGCGCACTGCGAGGACAATTCGCTGCTTTTTAACGGATATATCCATAAGGGCGAATATGCGCGCCTTCACGGACACCGAGGAATCTGCTCCGAGAGCGAATGGAAGCCGATCGAAAGGGACTTGGAGCTTGCAAAGGAAACCGGCTGCAAATATCATGTTTGCCACATTTCCTGTAAGGAAAGCGTTGAGCTGATCCGTCGCGCAAAGGCCGACGGCGTCGATGTGACCTGCGAAACCGCGCCGCACTATCTTGTATTAAACGATATGGATCTTAAGGAAAGCGGCAATTTTAAAATGAATCCGCCGATAAGGAGCGAAAAGGACAGGCAGGCGCTGATAGACGGAATCCAAGACGGCACGATCGACATGATTTCAACCGACCACGCGCCTCACAGCGAAGGTGAAAAATCGCAGGGTCTTGAAAAGAGCCTTATGGGCGTTGTAGGACTTGAAACAGCCTTCCCGGTGCTGTATACAAGGCTGGTGGAAAGCAAAATAATCACGCTTGAAAAGCTGATAGAGCTTATGGCACTAAATCCGAGAAAGCGGTTTTGTATACCTCAGACCGATGATATATGTGTCTATGATCTAAAAAATGAATACAGAATCGACCCGTGCGAATTTAAAAGCATGGGAAGAAGCACGCCGTTTGACGGTATGACGGTAAAAGGCAAAAACTTACTTACAGTATGCGGAGGAAAAGCAGTATGGAATATCAAAGAAAATTAGTGCTGGAGGACGGCGCCGAATATTACGGAACAGGATTTGGATATACAGGAGACGCGGTTTGCGAAATAGTCTTTAACACCTCAATGGTCGGCTATCAGGAAATAATATCCGACCCGTCCTATACCGATCAGGCGGTCGTCATGACCTATCCGCTTATAGGAAACTACGGCACAGCCGATGAGGATTACGAAACAAAAACCCCCACAATCGGAGGTCTTATAGTAAGAGAATATAACGATCTGCCCTCGAACTTCCGCTATACAAAAACCCTTTCGGAGGTAATGGATGAGTACAAAATACCGGGAATATCCGGGATTGATACAAGAAAGCTTACAAGAAGCATCCGCGATCTTGGGTCTAGGCGCGGAATTATAACAAATGCCGATACACCGAAAGAAAAGGCGATCGAAAAGATCAAAAGCACACCTGTTCTGCACGATGCGGTGGCAAGGGTAAGCTGCAAAAAGCGCCGTTATTCGAGAACCGCCAATGCAAAATATAATGTTGTTGCAATCGACTGCGGAATAAAGCTCAATATTATCCGTTCGCTGAATACGCGCGGCTGTAACGTGACCGTAATGCCGTACAACACCTCCGCATCCGAGGTTGAAAAAATGAAGCCGGACGGAATCTTCCTTTCAAACGGCCCCGGGGATCCGGAGGATGTTATACCGGTAATCGAACTTGTAAAAAAACTGAGAGGTAAATATCCGATATTCGGAATCTGTCTCGGACACCAGATGATCTGCCTTGCCTGCGGAGCTAAAACCTACAAGCTGAAGTTCGGTCACCGCGGCGGAAATCACCCGGTCAAGAACCTTAAAACAGGGAAAATCGAAATAACCTCGCAGAACCACAGCTATGCCGTTGATGAAAAGAGCCTTGAAAACACGGGTCTTGAGGTTACGCATGTTAACCTGCTTGATAATACGGTAGAGGGCGTATGCGACGAGAGGTCAAAAATGTTCAGCGTGCAGTACCACCCGGAAAGCGCACCCGGTCCGCAGGACAGCGCCTACCTGTTCGATAAATTCACCGCGCTTATGGAGGAAAACAAAAATGCCTAAGAGAACCGATATAAAGAAGATACTTGTAATAGGCTCCGGTCCTATTGTAATAGGTCAGGCGGCGGAGTTCGACTATGCCGGAACACAGGCATGCCTTGCGCTTAAGGAGGAGGGGTATGAGGTTGTTCTGTGCAACTCAAACCCCGCAACGATTATGACCGATACCTCTGTTGCCGACAAGGTGTATATGGAGCCGCTGACACTTGAATACCTTGCAAAGATAATACGCTATGAGCGTCCGGATGCGGTTCTTCCCGGAATCGGCGGACAGACAGGGCTTAATCTTGCAATGCAGCTTGAGAAAAAGGGTGTTTTGCGCGAATGCAGCGTTGAGCTGCTCGGAACCTCCAGCCGCAGCATTGAGCGCGCCGAGGACAGGGAGCTTTTTAAGGAGCTTTGCGAGGAGATCGGCGAGCCTGTTTTGCAGTCGGTAATTGCAGAGAGCCTTGAGGACGGCTTAAAGGCGGCAGAAGAAATCGGATATCCGGTTGTCCTGCGCCCTGCCTTTACACTCGGAGGCACCGGCGGCGGCTTTGCCGACAATGAAGAGGAATGCGCCGAAATATTAAGAGGTGCTTTGGAGCTTTCTCCGGTTCATCAGGTATTGGTGGAAAAAAGCATCAAGGGCTACAAGGAAATCGAATATGAGGTAATGCGCGATGCAAACGACACCGCAATTACCATATGCAACATGGAAAACGTAGACCCGGTCGGCATTCACACCGGCGACTCGATTGTAGTCTGCCCCTCGCAGACCCTTACAAACAAGGAATATCACATGCTGCGCGACAGTGCGCTTAAGATTATACGCGCGCTTAAAATCGAGGGCGGCTGCAATGTTCAGTTCGCGCTTGATCCGCTTTCCTTCAACTATTATCTTATCGAGGTAAACCCCCGTGTTTCGCGCTCATCCGCACTTGCAAGTAAGGCAAGCGGCTACCCGATAGCGCGTGTGTCCGCTAAAATATCGGTAGGCATGCATCTTGATGAAATCATGATAGCAAACACCCCGGCATCCTTTGAGCCGGCGCTTGACTATGTTGTGACAAAAATGCCGCGTTTCCCGTTCGACAAATTCTCATCTGCAAACAACAAGCTTTCAACCCAGATGAAAGCCACAGGCGAGGTAATGAGCATCGGCAGAACGATTGAGGAAAGCCTGCTCAAGGCGGCAAGATCGCTTGAAATAGGTGTAAATCACCTTTATATGAAAAAGTTTGATGCCTTTTCGGACGATGAGATGCTGAGCTATATAAAGGATGGCACCGACGACCGTATTTATGCAATAGCCGAGCTTCTCCGCAGAAAAACCGATATAGGAATGATCTGCAACGCGACAAAAATAGACATGCTTTTCCTTGAAAAGATAAAGAATATCGTAAAGACCGAAAACGAGCTGAAGGAGCATATAGGAGACACAGACACGCTGTATAAGGCTAAAAAGCTCGGTTTTTCTGATGAATTTATTGGAAAGCTCTGGGGCATGACCGGCAAAGAGATCTATAAAATAAGAGAAAAGCACGGCATGTTCCCGGTTTATAAGATGATCGACACCTGCGCATCCGAATTTGAAAGCTACATTCCGTATTTTTACTCGACCTATGAGGATGAAAACGAATCGGTTGTGTCAGATAAAAAGAAGATCATTGTCCTCGGATCCGGACCTATCAGAATCGGTCAGGGCGTCGAGTTCGACTACTCCACCGTGCACGCGGTCACGACAATCAAAAGCTCCGGATATGAAGCGATAATAATCAACAACAACCCGGAAACCGTTTCGACCGATTACACCTGCTCGGATAAGCTTTACTTCGAGCCGCTCTGCACCGAGGATGTCATGAACATCATCCACCTTGAAAAGCCGATAGGTGTTATAGCGTCCCTTGGCGGACAGACCGCGATCAACCTTGCGGAAAGCCTTAAAAACCGCGGCGTAAGGATTATCGGCACCGATTGCGAGGCAATCGACCGTGCGGAAAACCGCGATCTGTTTGAAAAGGTGCTGATGGAGCTGAATATACCCCAGCCGCAGGGCAAGGCGGTAACAAAAATCAAGGACGGCGTAAAGGCGGCATCGGAAATCGGATATCCCGTGCTTGTTCGTCCATCGTTTGTGCTCGGAGGAAGAGCAATGCAGATTGTTGCGGACGAGGAGCAGTTGAGGCGTTATCTCCGTAACGCGGTTGAAATCGATGAGGATAAGCCGGTGCTTGTCGACAAATATATTGCCGGCAAGGAGCTTGAGGTTGATGCCATCTGCGACGGAAAGGACGTTTTCGTGCCCGGAATTATGGAGCTTGTCGAGCGTACCGGAATACACAGCGGCGATTCTATAAGCGTTTATCCTACATTCAGCATCAGCCGTGAGGTAAAGGAAACAATACTTGACTATACAAAGCGTCTAGGCCTTGGAATCGGCATAATAGGGCTTTACAATATTCAGTTTATCGTAGATAAAAATGACAATGTGTTTATTATAGAGGTAAATCCGCGCTCATCGAGAACCGTTCCGTTCCTTTCAAAGGCGACCGGCTACAGCCTTGCGGATATTGCAACGCTTGTCATCCTCGGCAAGAGCCTTAAGGAGCAGGGCTTTGATAAAATATACCCGGAGGAGAAAAAGCGCTGGTATGTAAAGGCTCCGGCATTCTCGTTTTCAAAGCTCCGCGGCCTTGATGCATATTTGTCTCCCGAAATGAAGTCGACAGGCGAGGCAATAGGCTACGACAACAAGCTGACCCGCGCGCTCTACAAGGCACTTAAGGCGAGCGGAATGAACGTTATGAACTACGGTACGGTGCTTGCCACAATTGCAGATAAGGACAAGGAGGAAGCCCTGCCGCTTATTCGCCGCTTTTACAATATGGGCTTTAACATTCAGGCGACGGTCGGTACTGCAAAATTCCTAAAGCAGAACGGAATACGCACTCATTCTGTCGGAAAGCTAAGTGACGGAAGCAAGGAGATAACCGATGCCATAAGACAGGGCTATGTGACCTATGTTATAAACACACGCGATATGAACTCCTCCGGCGTGTTGTCGGACGGGTACGAAATCCGCAGGTGCGCTGTTGAAAACAATGTCACAATGTTTACATCGCTTGACACAGTCAAGGTGCTCCTTGATGTGCTGGAGGAAACCACCCTCGGAATATCCACAATAGACGCTTAAGGAGATGTCTTATGAAACAGGATCTTTATGAGATTTTATCAAACGAACAGATAGCCCCTTCGGTTTTTAAAATGATCTTTAAGGGCGATACGTCCGAAATATCCGCCCCCGGTCAGTTTATAAATATCAAAATTCCCGGCTTTTACCTGCGCCGCCCTATTTCGATATGTGATTGGAGCGACAGCAGCCTTACCATTATATATAAAACGGTAGGCGAGGGAACGGAAGCCCTAAGCAGAGCAAAAGCAGGTGAAAGGCTCGATATTTTAATCGCTCTCGGTAACGGATACGATACCTCGCTTTCCGGTGATCGTCCGCTGCTTATAGGCGGCGGTGTCGGCGTTCCGCCTCTTTTCGGACTTTGCAAAAAGCTGATTTCGGAAAATAAAACCGTAAATGTAATTCTGGGATTTAATACAAAAGCCGAAATCTTTTTTGAAAACGAATTCAGAGCTCTCGGCGCAAATGTTGCAATCACCACGGCGGACGGCTCATATGGGCTTAAGGGTTTTGTGAATGCCGCAATGGAGCATGCCGATTACACATATTTTTACACCTGCGGACCTAAGCCGATGCTTAAAGCGGTGGATCTGGCAGCCAAAACGAGCGGTCAGTTCAGCTTTGAGGAGCGGATGGGATGCGGTACCGGTGCCTGCATGGGCTGCACCTGCAAAACAAAATCCGGACCGAAGCGTGTCTGCACCGAGGGACCGGTATTTATAAGGGAGGAAATAGAATGGTAGATACATCTGTCAGCCTTTGCGGTATAGCTCTTACAAACCCTGTAATTCCGGCAAGCGGAACGTTTGGCTTCGGTTACGAGTTTACAAGATTCTACGATATAAATATTCTCGGCTCTATATCGCTTAAAGGTACAACAAGGGAGCCTCGCTTCGGCAATCCTACACCGAGAATTGCCGAGTGTCCGTCAGGGCTTTTAAACGCGGTCGGACTGCAGAATCCGGGTGCTGAAAAAGTCTTAAATAATGAGCTTAAGATTTTAAAAAACGTCTATAAAAAGCCGGTCATGGCAAACGTCAGCGGCTTTTCGGTTGAGGATTATGTGTCGGCTGTAGAAATATTAAACGAGGACAGTTCAATCGGTTGGTTTGAGATCAATATTTCCTGCCCGAATGTCCACGGCGGCGGGCTTGCGTTCGGAACAAACAAGGAAAACGCCGCAGCGGTCACAAGAGCGGTAAGAAGGGTTACAAATAAGCCGATAATTATTAAGCTGTCGCCGAATGTGACCGATATTGCGGAAATTGCAAGAGCGTGCGAGGCAGAGGGAGCTGACGGAGTGTCGCTTATAAATACTCTGCTCGGCATGAAAATAGATTTAAAAACCAAAAAGCCGCTGCTTGCAAACAAAACCGGAGGTCTTTCCGGTCCTGCGGTAAAGCCGGTGGCTGTAAGAATGGTATATCAGGTATATGAGGCAGTGAAAATACCGATAGTCGGCATGGGCGGAATTGCGACTGCCGACGATGTGCTTGAATTTATGCTGGCAGGTGCTTCGGCGGTTGAGGTGGGAGCAGCCAATCTTGTAGATCCATATGCCTGCAAAAAAATAATAGAGGATCTGCCTTCTGCAATGAAAAAATACGGTATAAACAAACTCAGCGAAATTATAGGAGGAGCGCACAATGGGTAAGGATGTCATAATAGCCTGCGACTTTGCAGACAAAAAAGCATGCCTTGAATTTCTTGATAAATTCGAGGGAAAAAAGCCGTTTGTAAAAATCGGAATGGAGCTTTTTTATGCGGAGGGGCCGGAAATTGTAAGAGAGATCAAGGCAAGGGGACATAAAATATTCCTTGATTTGAAGCTGCACGATATTCCGAATACGGTAAAGAAATCGATGGCGGTACTTTCAAGGCTCGATGTCGATATGTGCAACCTGCACGCATCCGGTACGGTTGCCATGATGACCGCGGCAGTAGAGGGGCTGACCCGTCCGGACGGCACAAGACCGATTCTTATAGCCGTAACGCAGCTTACCTCCACAAGCGAGGATGCTATGCATAAGGATCTGCTTGTTCAGGGCAGAATGGAGGAGGTTGTCATGCATTATGCGGAAAATGCAAAAAATGCAGGACTTGACGGAGTCGTATGCTCTCCGCTTGAGGCGGCAGCAGTGCATAACAAATGCGGAAGCGGCTTTTTGACCGTGACCCCCGGCATACGCTTCGCCGACAGCGACAAGGGCGATCAGTCGCGCGTTACAACCCCCGAAAAAGCAAAGGAAATCGGCAGCGACTATATAGTAGTCGGCAGACCGATAACCGCGTCAAATGATCCTGTCAAGGCTTATGAGCGCTGTGTTAAGGAATTTATAGACTAAAATATTCACAGGAAAGCTTGCTCTGCAAGCTTTTAGGGCAAATAAATAAAACCGGGAGAAATAAAAATGCAAAGCTACAAACACGAATTCATTGAGTTTTTGGAAAATGCCGGAGTGCTCAAATTCGGCGATTTTATCGCTAAAAGCGGAAGAAAAATACCGTATTTCATAAACGCAGGCGAAATAAAGACCGGCGACCAGATAAGAAGGCTCGGAGAGTTTTACGCAAAGGCGTATTTTGAAAAGATGGGAAGAAAAAAAGCAGTGCTTTACGGCCCTGCATATAAGGGTATTCCGATCGCGGTATCGGTTGCGGTTTCCCTTTCAGAAAACGGGCTTGATGTGCCGTTTTTCTTCAACCGCAAGGAGGAAAAGGATCACGGCGAGGGCGGCGTTTTCGTAGGTTATAAGCCGTCGTCAGGCGAGGAAGTGGTAATAGTTGAGGACGTTATAACCGCAGGGACTGCGATAAGGGAAAGCATGGCAGTTTTATCCGGGCTTGACGGGGTCAGGGTCGCTGCAACCTTTGTTATGGTAGACCGCTGCGAAAAGGGAAAGACAGAAAAATCCGCAATGGCGGAGGTCGGAGAAGAGTTCGGCTTCCCGGTCTATTCGGTGGTCAACGTTTACGATATTATCGAATATCTCGAAGAAAACGAAGCTAACCGCGAAAATGTTGAAAGAATAAAGAATTATCTTAAAATAAACGGCGCAAAGGAATGAAAATGCAAATGAGAAGTCTAATTGATATTTCCGAGCTTACAACAGGCGAAATTGAAGAACTTATTGATGTTGCAAACGATATTATAGCAAATCCGAAAAAATACAGCGAAAAATGCAAGGGGAAAAAGCTTGCGACCCTGTTTTTTGAGCCCTCCACCAGAACGCGTCTCAGCTTTGAGGCGGCAATGATGGAGCTCGGCGGCGGTGTTCTCGGCTTTTCGGAGGCGCAAAGCTCCTCTGCCTCAAAGGGAGAGAGCGTGGCGGATACCGCAAAGGTTGTTTCCTGCTATGCCGATATTATAGCAATGCGCCATCCAAAGGAGGGCGCGCCGCTGGTTGCTGCCCGTAATGCCTCGATACCGGTTATAAACGCAGGCGACGGCGGACACTGCCATCCGACGCAGACTCTTGCCGATCTGCTTACGATCTACCGCGAAAAGGGAGGATTTGATAATCTGACGGTCGGCTTTTGCGGAGACCTTAAATTCGGCAGAACGGTGCATTCGCTCATCTCCGCGCTTATACGCTATAAGGGTGTCAAGTTTGTACTTATCTCTCCGAGCGAGCTGAAGCTTCCGGGATATGTAAGAGATAAGCTTGAAAGTGAGGGCATAGAGTATACCGAAACCGACAGCCTCGAAAAATCGATTTCCGGTCTTGATATTCTTTATATGACAAGGGTTCAGAAGGAAAGATTTTTCAACGAGGAGGACTACCTGCGCTTAAGGGACACATATATTTTAACCCCCGAAAAGATGGCGCTTGCAGGCGAAAGACTGCGTGTGCTTCATCCGCTGCCTCGCGTTAACGAAATAAGCGTGGCGGTAGACGACGATCCGCGTGCATGCTATTTTAAACAGGTGCTTTACGGAAAATATATGCGTATGGCACTTATCTTAAAGCTTTTGGAGGTGGAAAAATGAACGTAGATTCGATTAAAAACGGTATTGTAATAGACCACATAACCGCCGGCAAGGGGATGGAGCTTTATCACCTTTTAGGGCTCGAATTGCTTGATTGTTCGGTCGCACTGATAAAAAATGTCGCAAGCCGTAAATCCGGCAAAAAGGATATTATAAAGATCGACACGGTTTTTGATGTTGATACCGATATTCTGGGCTTTGTGGATCCTGATGTAACGGTTAATATCATTAAGGACGGGAGGATCGCAGAAAAGAAGACGATCGATCTGCCGCATGAGCTTACAAATGTTTTGGAATGCAAGAATCCTCGCTGCATATCCTCTACCGAGCAGGAGCTTCCTCAGATATTCCGCCTTACCGATAAAGAGCATCGCGTTTATCGCTGCATTTACTGCGAAACAAAGGCAAAATAATAAAAATAACAAAAGAAGGCTTTATCGCATTATAATCGCATTATAAATAAAAGACAGCTGTTTGATTGCAGCTGTCTTTTTGCGTTAACAAAAGTATTTATAGCATCTCTGTTATGATATGAGCAAATTATCGGCGGTTTTGATTGCGGTATTCAATCGGGGTGCAGCCTGTTTCCTTTTTAAAAACCTTGCAGAAATAGCTCGATTCGTTAAATCCCACAGCCTCTCCTATTTCGGAAACCTTTTTATCGGTCTCAGCAAGCAGCTCCTTTGCACGGTTTATTTTGCACTCCAGAACATATCTGCCGATGCTCATGTTTTTATATCCGGCAAACAGATGCGAAAGGTAATATTTGCTGACAAAGCAGTTTTCGGCTATCGTGTCAAGTGACAGGTCGCCGGAAAGGTTATCATCAATATATTGAAGTGCAATATTCAGTGTATTATCGGTGTAATACGGGTTTATGGGGTGCTCGTCGGCAAGGATAACCCGGATAATATACATAAGCGCCGTTCTTGACAGCTCCTTTAAAATCTCACCGTAATAACGCTTTTTTTCATCGATTTCGGTAAGCATCCGGTTAATGATAAGATACAGCATATCATACGATTCGCCTGTGTGGTATATACGCTTGCAGTCGTCCGGCACAAGGCAGTTCTTTTTCAGATTCTGAATCTTAAATCTGTCGATTGCAAAGAACACGAATTTAAAGGATTTGCTGTTAATCGACTTTTCGGAGTGCATGTCATACGGATTATAGACAACGACATCCCCCTTTTTTACTTCATAGTTGCGGTCATTGATTTCGATTATCGCGTGACCTTCGGTTACAAGAATCAATTCACAGTATTCGTGAAAATGCTTCTCCTCTTCGGCATTTGTGCGGTTATAGTCGCCTATATAAATTAACCTAGGCTTCAGCTTAAAGGTGAAAAACTTTTCAAAAACATAGTGCTGCCGCTTGTTTACATATTGCTCGTTAGAATTGTTACCCATATAGAGACACCTCTTTGCAAATTTTTTAACAAAGTAAATATGTTGCGCGCATATCTTTAACTATTATATATGCAGTGTGCATAATATTCAAGTCCTTTTTAAAAAAATAGTATTTTCTTGTCGCTATAATTAAACAAGAACTTCAATTGCAAATTTCACAAAAACGATATATAATTTTAACATAAAAAAAGCAATTTACACAAAAGCAATTTACAATGTTAATAAAATGAGGGCAATAAAAAAACCAAAGGAGGCTCAGGTATGGACGAAGTAATTCTTGAAATGAAAGGCATACAGAAGTTTTTCTCGGGCGTACACGCACTCAAATCGGTTGACTTTGAGCTGCGTGCCGGCGAGGTCCATGCGCTGATGGGCGAAAACGGAGCCGGAAAGTCAACGCTTATCAAGGTGCTTTGCGGTATCCACAAGCCGGATGCAGGCACGATCAGATATTTCGGTGAGGACGTTTGCTTTTCGTCGATTGCCGAATCGCAGGCGGCAGGGATAAGTGTTATTCATCAGGAGCTTAACATGATGAATCACCTGACCGTTGCCCAGAACATTTACATCGGCAGGGAGCCGAAAAAGGGCATAATGATAGATGATGCCAAAATGGAAAAAGACGCAAAGGAACTTTTTGAAAGAATAGGTGTAAATATCGATCCGTCGGTAAGGCTCGGAACCCTCACTGTAGGAAAGCAGCAGATGGTTGAAATTGCAAAGGCAATTTCGCACGAATGCAGGCTGCTTGTCCTTGATGAGCCGACAGCAGCTCTTACCCAGCCCGAAGTCGAAGAGCTGTTTGCAATCATGAAGGACCTGAAGAGCAAGGGCATAGGAATGATATATATTTCGCACCGCATGGATGAAATCAACCGGATATCCGATAGGGTTTCGGTAATGCGCGACGGTGAATATATAGGAACTCTTATTACAAAGGATACCACAAAGGACGAAATTGTCAAAATGATGGTAGGCCGTGTTATCTACGGTGACAAAAAAGAAAAGAGTACCGTGCCGGATAATGCCGATGTGGTTCTTGAGGTGAAAAATCTGTGCCTCGGCAATGAGGTCAAAAACGTGAGCTTCAAGCTGCACCGCGGCGAAATACTCGGATTTGCCGGACTTATGGGAGCCGGGCGCACGGAATCGGCACGCGCTATATACGGTGCCGACAAAAAGGATTACGGCGAAATTTATATAAACGGCAAAAAAGTGAATATCAAAACTCCGGAGCAGGCTGTAAAGCACGGAATATGTTATCTTTCCGAGGACAGAAAGCGCTATGGGCTGATGCTGATTAAATCGGTTGCGGAAAATTCCGTGCTTGCGTCGATAGACAACTACATAAAATGCGGATGGATCAACGACAAGAAGATATCAGAGGATGCAGAGCGTGTAAATGCACTTTTGAAAACAAAGACGCCGTCAATGAATCAGCAGCTTAAGAATCTTTCCGGCGGAAATCAGCAAAAGGTAATTGTTGCACGCTGGCTGCTTAAAAACTCGGATATATTTATATTTGACGAGCCGACCAGAGGCATTGACATAGGTGCAAAAAGTGAAATGTACGAGCTTATGGAGGATCTTGCAAAGCAGGGCAAATCGATAATTATGATATCATCCGAGCTTGCGGAAATTCAAAGACTGAGCGATAGGGTCATTGTTATGTGCGAGGGCAGGATAACAGCCGATATGGACGTGTCCGGAGCTACGCAGGAGGAGATCATGAAATACGCAACAATGCGCTGAAATTTGATTTTAATGATTATAAAAAGGTAAGAAAAGCCGGAAAGGATGAAACACCATGATAGAAAAAACATCAAAAAAGAAAAATTTGAGCCAAAATATCATAATCATATTCGCGCTTGCGGCGCTTGTCCTGATTTTTTCCTTGCTTAACTCAAACTTTATCGATAAATTCAATATTGTAAGTATGGCACAGTCGCTTGCGCCGTACGCAATAATGGCACTCGGAGTTACATTTGTAATCGCGACCGGCGGAATTGACCTTTCAATCGGCACCGTCTGTATAGCAAGTGCGGTTGTCGCGGGTAAGTTCTATATGAACGGCATGCCGCTCTGGGCTACAATCCCGGTTATGATTCTTATAGGTACGCTGTTCGGCTTTATCAACGGTCTGCTTATTGCAAAGCTGAAGCTGCCGGCGTTCATTGCAACACTCGGGACGATGATGTTCTCGCGAGGATTAAGCGCCCTTATAGTTTCGATCCCGAACATATTCTTCCCGAGCGGAACATGGTATAACAAGGTTTTCTCGAGCTGGAACGGCATTCCGACAGGTTTTATCTGGGTAATATTCTTTGCACTGATATGTGCATATCTGATGTACAAAAACAAGGTCGGACGTTATATTCTTTCGCTCGGAAGCAATGAGGAGGCAACCCGTCTTTCGGGTATCAATACCGATAAATATAAGATAATTGCCTACACATTAAGCGGTCTCGGCGCCGGAATTGCTGCAATCTTCTGGTCGTCGTCGTTTGTAACGGTTGCGGCTGCTACCGGAAACGGCATGGAGCTTGATGCAATAGCAGGCGTATACATAGGCGGAACAAGCGCAGCAGGAGGCGTAGCTTCTGTTTCGGGATCGGTACTCGGATCAATGCTTCTTGTAGTTATCAGAAGCGGACTCAACTTTGTCCTTGCAAAGTTTAATCTCAATCTCAACTCGACATATGTAACATATGTTCTTACCGGAATTATAGTTGTAGTCGCTGTTCTTATGGATGTTATCAAGACAAAGAATCAGAACAAGGTCAAGGTTGATATTAAAGCAATAAAATCCGCAAACGAAAATGATCACAAATCCGAAACACAAACGGCTTCAACCGGCAATAACCCATAAGGGTAATATAAATAAGGAGGGAACTCATAATGAAAGGTTTTAAAAAGGCACTCTCGGCAGTTATTGCAATCGTCATGGTATTTTGCCTTGCAGGCGCTCTTGCCGGATGCGGCGATTCAAAGGGCGGCAAAACAATCTCGGTAATTGCAAAGGGCGAATCCCACGCATTCTGGCAGTCGGTCAGAGCAGGTGCGGAGGCAGCAGGTGAAAAGTACGGCTACAAGATCACATTCCGCGGTCCTGCAAGCGAAAGCGCAAAGGATCTTCCTTCACAGCAGGAAATGGTTCAGACTGCACTTTCAAACAACTCGAATGCAATAGTTTTAGCAACAATCGGTGAAGGCTTTACCGAGTATCTTGCACAGGCATATGACAAAAAAATCCCGGTAGTTCAGTTTGACAGCGGCGTTTGGGCAAATGATATTGCAGCCCTTGACAAGCAGAACAAAAACCCGATCGTATCATCGGTTGCAACCAGCAACAGACTTGCTGCGGCTCTCGATGCAGAAAAGTTCTTTGAGGCACTCAAGTCCGATATCGCAGCATCAGATAAATATGTTGTCGGTGTAATTCAGCACGACGAGACACAGACAGGTATCGACCGTGCAGGCGGATTTATAGACAGATTCAATGAGCTTGTTGAAGCAGATGCGTCAACAAAGGGCAAGGTAACAATCGAAAAGGAAGTAAAGCCGGGTGATGCAGACAATGCATATAAGGCAGCACTTGAGGCTCTTTATGAGAAATCCTGCTCCGCTATATTCATGAGCAATGAGGGCGTTGTTAAGCAGGTTTACGATGCAACGGCAGCTGCAAGCGGAAAATATGACAACATCAAATTCTGTGGCTATGATGCAGGTTCAAAGCAGATTGAGTGGATGAAGAGCACAAAGGGGCCGAAGCTTATCGGTGCCGTTGCTCAGGATTCATACCAGATAGGCTATCAGGCAGTTGAGCAGGCAGTGTTTGCGATCGAAGGAAAGCAGGTAACAAAGGAAGTTTCCATCTCCGGCGCATGGTGGGATTCCACAAATGTTGACGAGATGATCAGCAAGAACCTTGTTTACCAGGGCTGATTTTAAAGCGATATACCGTAATTAAAAACAACTAAATAAATAGAAGCAGCAAACCGATTCATTCTCTGTTTCGAGTCGGTTTTGCTGCTTTTTTAAGCTGAGGTTGATTTTTATATTATTTCAGGCATTTTCGGCCTAAATGAATCCTTTTCGCAAAGAAAATAGATATCCATGCCGGCCTTTTCTTCAAAATGCTTAAGCAGATTAAGGTTGTAGTCCCACTTTTCCTTTGGATATGAGCCGTAGCGGCTCTTTATATCATTCATCCTGTCCTCGATATTCATAACGCCGTCGGCGCCGGCAAGGCTGTCGCATAACCTTATAAGCCTGTCATATTCATCAATTTTTGCAGAGGCAAGCTCTCTTTTTATAAGCGCAAGCTCGTCATCCGATACGTCGATTCTCCCTATATATCCGTCTATTGTGCTGCCGCAGAAGGAGTGAGTAAGACAGATTCTTGCAGCATCGGTATATCCGAGGCTTGTCATGTAGGTAAAGCCGTCCGATACATGTCCTAAGTGTCTTATTCCGAATTTCCTGCCGATGTCGTGAAGCAGCCCGAGAATATATGCCTTTTCCGGATCAAGATCATGGCAGGCAAGCGCAATTTTTTCAGCACAGTGGGCAGCCGTCAGGCAATGAGTGCCCCAAGGACCGGGATTTGAATCTAAGCCGTCAAGCAAAAGCCTGTACGCCTCTTTTCTTGTCGGTATTGTTGTTTGCATTGTCGGTAGTTCTCCGCTTTCTTTGTTCGCTTAAAACTTGTTTGATCTAAGTATAGCATACAGGTCAGGTTTTTTCAAGCGGAACTGCTTTTGCATGATGATTTCTGTTGTTATTTGTTTATAAAAGTGGTATACTGTAATTGATGCTTCGGGCAGAATTTAAAATAAATATAATGGAGCATAAAAAACAGCATAAGGAAGGGATTAAAAATCATGAGTAGCTTTAAACCTCTGCGTATTGTGGACAATTTTTATCAGACCTCCTCGTTTTTTCCGATGCCGACCGTCTGCATTTCCACGGTTAACCCCGACGGAAGCTTAAATATAGGGTCGTATTCGCTTTGCTTCCCGTACTATATTGCAGGGAAGGACCGTTATGCGATGCTGCTCGAATGCCGCAACAATTCAAACACCTGCATGAACATACTGCGTACACACAAATGCGCACTGAATTTTATTACCGATGACAGAAAAAGCTTCAGCGAGGCTGTAAGACTCGGCTATCCGGGGCCTTCTGCCGAAAAGATGAAGGATCTGAAATTCGAGACAGAAGACGGGCTTGCAGACCCCAATGATAAGAACCGCCCGA
>CAKSER010000022.1 GCA_934447715.1 uncultured Eubacteriales bacterium
GCGTAAGATGCACCGGAGCGATCACAAGAGACCGTCTTGAGGCGGTAAGAGAGGCTGATGCGATCGTGCGCGAGGAAATCGGACTGCTCGATCCGACACCCTGGCAGTATTTCTGCGCCATTCCGGATTTCTGTTCCACCGGAATCAAGGACGGAAAGAGATATATGGGCTGGGCTGTGGTTATCCGCGCGGTAAATACTGTTGATGCCGTTACGGCGACCGTTCCGGAAATCCCGTATGCCACCCTTTTCAAAATCAGAGACCGTATCATCGATACCGTCCCCGGCGTCAACCGTGTGCTGTTCGATATCTCCGACAAGCCGGTTGCTACTATTGAGTGGGAATAAAAACATAATCTGAAATTCCGAGGGTTTCTGGGTTGCAGATGATTTACGGAGACTTTGTCGAAGCACAGAACCATATTTTAAGCCCGTACCGATGGGTCCTCATGGTACGGGCTTTTTTGCTGTTAATATTATTTTAAGGCAATGGATTCGTTATCCTTGCAGATTTGCGTAATTTCCCCGTTTTTTATCATATACGCTTCGCCGTACAGCGTTTCGTGTTCGCCGTCAATCATAATGTAGCTTCCATCGTTCAATGCAATAAATTCATGACCCATACTGTCAGCGAACGTTATGTCTTCAATCAAACGCAGACCATCCAAGTAATCGTCTTTCAGAGCCTGATAATGCGGGAAAATGTTGATATTTGTAATTCCAAGCCCTGAAATCCATCGTTCATAACGCGGGTCGACGGCTTCCCCCTCCAATTCCGGACCAGCATAAACAGAATCTGCACAGTTCATAGAACCGGCACTCCATGCCACAACAATGCCATCGTAGTTTGATAATCGTTCTTTCAACTGTATGGTTTTGAAAAAGCGGTTCTGCGTTGGGACGTGTCCGCCGGTCAGCACGATCACAGAAAAGGCTGTCAAGTCATTCACTGCGTTCAAACTTCTCTCGTCCCATAATTTGATGGAGGAGACAGGCAGCCCGCTCATAGGGAACGATTCTTTTAAGCAGGAATATATGCTGTCATTCTTTTTGTAGTCACTGGGGTCGGCACATACAATGAGTACATTTGTGTTCTGTGGCCAGACGGTTTTCAACCGGGCGAGCAGGCCGTTTTCCTCTATCAGCACGGAGGGAACTCTTCTTCCGGCAATTTCGCTGGCCCCTCCAAGAGAACTTGTTAGCATTCCTTTCATACGGTATCCCCCTAATGGAAATCTTGATTTGTATTATTTCCTCAGCGCCTTACTTGTGGTCAGCCTTCAGCCGTTCCCTGAAAGCCTCTACTAGCGCATCGCTAAGCTGCCGGTACTGCTGTTAGTAGTTCCAAAATCTGATTAAAGCAATTACAAATCAATTTTTGTACTTAAGAGCGCGGATTGCATTCAGAACGGCAATGATCATTACGCCGACATCGGCGAAAATTGCTGCCCACATATTTGCATATCCGAAGGCTGTGAGTGCAAGGCAGGAGAACTTGACAATCAGGGAAACGATGATGTTCTCTCTGACTATGCGGATGCATTTACGGGAAATTTTGATTGCCTTTGCAATCTGGAGTGGGTCGTCGTCCATGAGGACAACGTCGGCTGCCTCTATTGCTGCGTCGGAGCCCATTGCTCCCATTGCAATTCCGATATCTGCACGGGTGAGAACAGGTGCATCGTTGATGCCGTCACCGACAAACGCCAGCTTTCCGTGCGAACCCTTTTGCTTCAGCAGCTTTTCTACCTCGTCGACCTTATCGCCGGGCAACAGCTCGCTGCGCACCTCATCAACCCCGAGCTCTCCTGCAACCTGATCCGCAACCTTTTTTGCGTCTCCGGTCAGCATGACGGTCTTTTCAACTCCCGACTTCTTCAAGGCTGCGATGGCTTCCTTTGAATGCGGCTTTACAACATCCGAAATTACGATATGTCCGGCATATTCGCCGTCGATTGCCATATGAATAATCGTGCCGACGCTGTGGCAGTCAAGATAGTCGATTCCGAGCTTTTTCATCAGTTTGCCGTTGCCTGCCGCAACAGAATGTCCGTCAACTGTGGCTGTGATGCCGTGTCCGCTGATTTCCTCGATATTGCTTACGCGGTTGCGGTCGATTTCCTTTCCGTATGCCTTTTGAAGGCTCTTGCTGATCGGATGTGAGGAGGCGCATTCGGCAAGCGCTGCATATTCAAGCAGCTTCGATTTTATAAGCTCATTATGGTGAACACCGGTGACCTCAAATACTCCCTTGGTCAGTGTGCCGGTTTTATCAAAAACAACATATTTTGAATCCGACAGCGCCTCAAGATAGTTCGAGCCCTTTATAAGAATGCCCTCCTTGCTTGCTCCGCCGATTCCGGCAAAGAAGCTCAGCGGAATGCTGATTACAAGGGCGCACGGGCAGCTTACAACAAGGAAGGTCAGTGCGCGGTAAATCCAGTTTACCCAGTCTGCAGGCAGCTTAAATGCAAGTCGCAGAAGAGGAACTGCGATTCCTAAAAGCAGTGCTGCAATGCACACAGCAGGTGTATAGATTCTTGCAAAACGGGAAATGAACGTCTCGGATCTGGATTTTCTTGAGCTTGCGTTCTCCACCAGATCGAGGATCTTTGAAACCGTCGATTCGCCGAACTCCTTTGTTGTTCTTATCTTAAGCACGCCGCTCATATTTATGCAGCCGCTTATGATCTCGTCGCCTTCCTTTACATCGCGCGGCAGGCTTTCTCCTGTCAGAGCGCTGGTGTTAAGGCTTGCGCTTCCGCTTACGATAACACCGTCAAGAGGAACCTTTTCGCCCGGCTGAACAACAATGATGCTTCCGACCGGCACCTCATCCGGGTCAACCTGCTCGAGCTTTCCGTCCTTTTCGATATTGGCATAATCGGGGCGGATGTCCATCAGAGCGCTGATGTTTTTACGGCTCTTTCCGACGGCGTAGCTTTGGAACAGCTCGCCGATCTGGTAAAACAGCATAACGGCAATGCCTTCAACATAGTCGCCGCTCTTTGTCCACACGGCAAGGAAGAACGCACCGAGGGTTGCAATCGTCATCAGGAAGTTCTCATCAAAGGCCTGACCGTTTAAAATGCCCTTTCCTGCTTTTCTTAAAATGTCATAGCCGATTACCAGATATGCAGCAAGATAAGCTATCAGCCGCGGAATACCGGTGATCGGGATAAATTTCAATGCGATCAGCATGACTGCGGTAATGATAATGCGTATCAGCATCTTTTTTTGCTTTTTA
Organism: uncultured Eubacteriales bacterium; assembly: GCA_934447715.1. Taxonomy (GTDB): domain Bacteria; phylum Bacillota; class Clostridia; order Oscillospirales; family CAG-272; genus HGM12657. The sequence goes on from CAKSER010000022.1 coordinate 3,247, forward strand.
GTCATGACAAATGCTCCTTTTTGCTTGATTTATTGCCGCTTATGCAAACCGATTCGGTTTATGCAAAACGGCGCGGTGATTCTTACAGCTCGATCTCGCAGTCGGGCTCTACCTTCTTGCATGCCTTAATGACGTTTTTCATTACGCTGCCTGCGTCCTGTCCGTCTTCAAATTCGACGATCATTTTCTGTGTCATGAAATTTACTGTTGCAGAAGCAACGCCTGCAGTCTTCTTTGCTGCCTCCTCCATGAGGTTTGCGCAGTTTGCGCAGTCGACTTCGATCTTGTAGGTTTTTTTCATAATAGGTTCCTCCGTTATTTTCTTTGTCTTGCATGATCTCAGCCGAAAGAAAATCCGACTGCTTTCATGTCAAAGCATGTGTTTTGAATTTTTACGATTAAACACTTGATTAATCGTTGTATCTGTAGTATACTCAGTCCGATGAAAAAAATCAAGCGGTTTTGCTTTCGTCTGTCTAAAACAGCAAGCGAAATATCCAAAATAGAAAGAGCAAGAAAAGAGACATAACCGATATATAAAACAGATATATAAAAGGAAGGAAAAGTCAAATGAGCCAGTTTAAGCTGCCGCACGAGCACGGAAAGCGGACACATACAGAGGAATTTCATAAGGAGCTTAGCAATATCGATCATTTTATTGCGGTTTCGGATGTTTTCAAGCAGTTCAGCGACCCTAACCGTGTCAGGATTTTCTGGCTGCTCAGCCATCAGGAGGAGTGTGTTGTCAATGTCGCGGCGATGCTTGAAATGTCCAGCCCCGCCGTTTCCCACCACCTCCGCTCGCTTGCCGAGAGCGGACTTCTTGTAAGCCGGCGAGACGGCAAGGAGGTCTACTACCGTGCAGCGGATACCGAGCAGATACGGCTTCTTCACGAAATTATCGAGCAGATAATGAAGATCACATGTCCGGAAAAGAATGTTGATTACATGGCATCCCAGGAGGAAATTGTCCGCAATGTGCACCGGTATCTTACCGAGCATCTTTCGGAAAGAATTACAATCGAAGAGCTTTCGCGCAAGTTTTTAATGAATCCGACGACTCTTAAAAATGTATTCAAGCAGGTTTACGGAACGACGATTGCGGCGCATATGCGGATTCACAGATTAGAGCAGGCGGCTTTACTGCTTCAGACATCAAACGAGGAGATCCTGTCGATTGCACAGACTGTGGGATACGACAGCGCCAGCCGTTTTGCCACAGCATTCAAGGAAATGTACGGAAAAACACCTACCGAATTCAGAACGGAGCATGCCAAATAGCCTTTTTTGCCCGATGCAGGACGTTTTTTGCCAAAAAACATGAATTGCTATTGACAACCGCAAAAAAGTGTGGTATTCTATCAAAAGACGTGATTCCTGTGAGGGAGTAGCATGCACATATTGTGTAGCAAGTCAACATCATGGCTGAATTTTCAGTCTGGCTTGTTTTAAATTGCGAGACTCATGTATAACTGAGAGGCTATACATAGAGTCTTTATTTTTTGCGATTTTGAGACTTATGTACGGGCCTGATTCGAAACGGTTCGGAATTATGTGTCGAATAGCAAGGAGGGGTTTTTAAAATGGAATGGGCAGTAGGATTCGTTTTGAACAGCGTTCTGCTCGGAGTCGGGCTTGCAATGGACGCGTTTTCCGTTTCGATGGCAAACGGACTGAACGAACAGCACATGAAGAAAGGAAAGATGATCGGGATTTCCGGTGTGTTTGCCGGATTTCAGTTTGCAATGCCGCTTATCGGCTGGGTATGCGTTCATACGGTGGTACGATATTTTAAATCGTTTGAGAGGTTTATTCCGTGGATTGCGCTTATTCTTCTTGCCTTCATTGGCGGGAAGATGCTGATCGAGGGAATCCTTAAAAAGGGTCCGGAGGACGAAAAGCCATGTCTTGGAATCGGGACGCTTCTTGTTCAGGGTGTTGCAACATCGATCGATGCGCTGTCTGTCGGATTTACGATTGCGGAATACGGATTCGGCGCTGCATTTGTCTGTTCTCTTATAATTGCGGCTGTTACATTTGTAATCTGCATGGCCGGTCTTGCGATCGGAAAGAAGTTCGGAACAAAGCTTGCGGACAGGGCGCAGATTGTCGGAGGAATAATTCTTATTGCTATCGGTATTGAAATTTTTGTTACGGGAATAATCTGAGGAGGGTAATCAGATGAAATATTACTGTGAAGACAAAGAAAAGGTTTTAGGCGAAGTCGCCTCATCCGAAAACGGGCTCAGCACATCCGAGGCGCAGAGTCGTCTTGAAAAGAACGGAAAGAACGCTCTTGAGGCTGCAAAGGGCAAGCCGCTGATTTTGAGATTCCTTGCGCAGCTGGCAGATCCTATGATCATAATTCTTCTTGTTGCAGCTGCCATCAGCGGCGTACTTGCCGCAGTTCAGAACGAAAGCTTTGCCGACGTTATCATTATTCTTGCGGTTGTGCTTGTCAACGCGATTCTCGGTGTATATCAGGAAAGCAAGGCGGAAAAGGCAATCGAGGCACTTCAGAAGATGTCTGCTGCGACCTCTAAGCTTCTCCGCGACGGCAAGGTTCAGATTGTTAAAAGTGAGGAGCTTGTTGTCGGCGATGTTGTGCTTCTTGAGGCAGGCGACGCTGTTCCGGCAGACGCAAGAATCCTTGAAAGCGCAAGCCTAAAGGTAGAGGAGGCGGCGCTTACCGGAGAATCCGTTCCGGTTTCGAAATTTATCGATATCATCAATTTGAGCGAGGGCGAAAAGGATGTGCCGCTCGGGGACCGCAAGAACATGCTTTACATGGGCTCGACCGTGGTTTACGGAAGAGGAACGGCTGTTGTTGTCGCCACCGGAATGGACACCGAGATGGGCAAGATCGCCGACGCGCTTCAGAAGGCGGAGGACGGAGAAACGCCGCTTCAGATCAAGCTGAATCAGCTTTCGAAAATACTCACATGGCTTGTCCTCGGCATCTGCGTAATCGTTTTCGGTGTACAGATTTTAAAGGCAGGCAGCTTTAGCTTTGAACTTGTTTTGAACTCGTTTATGATTGCGGTATCTCTTGCCGTTGCGGCAATTCCGGAGGGACTTGCGGCGGTTGTTACGGTCGTTTTGTCTATCGGAGTTACAAACATGTCAAAGCGGAATGCGATTATCAGACGGCTTACCGCTGTTGAAACGCTCGGATGTGCTCAGGTAATCTGCTCCGATAAAACAGGTACGCTTACCCAGAACAAAATGACGGTTGTCGATTATTTCGGCGAGGATGAAAAGCAGCTTGCCTGCGCAATGGCTCTCTGCAACGACGCGGAAATAGATTCCGATGGAAATGTTACGGGTGAGCCGACAGAGGCGGCGCTTGTTGCCTGGTCGAACAAGCTCGGTCTTAAAAAGAGCGAGCTTAAGAAGGAATTTGCCCGTGTCGGCGAAGCACCGTTCGACTCGGTAAGAAAGATGATGTCGACGGTTCATAATAATGAAAACGAGCTGGTTCAGTTTACAAAGGGCGCTCCGGATGTCGTAATCGGACGCTGTACGCATTATCTTAAGGACGGCGTTGCCGTTCCGATGACAAAGGAATATTCAGATCAGATTCTTGCGGCAAACAAGAGCATGGCAGACAAGGCGCTCCGTGTTCTTGCGTGTGCAAAAAGAGTATGGGAAAAAAAGCCGGACAGCTTTGATGCGGACTTCCTTGAAAAGGAGCTTTGCTTTATAGGTCTTTCCGGAATGATCGATCCGGTGCGTCCGGAGGTCAAGGATGCGATTGTCGAGTGCAAGGAGGCAGGCATCCGCCCGATCATGATTACCGGCGACCACATCGACACGGCGGTTGCAATCGCAAAGGAGCTCGGCATTATCGAGGACGGCACATATGCAATTACCGGTGCGATGCTGAACGAGATGAGCGATGAGGAATTCGAAAAGAAGTTTAAGGATATAAGCGTCTATGCCCGTGTTCAGCCGGAAAACAAGACAAGGATTGTAAATGCCTGGAGAAAGGCAGGATATGTAACTGCCATGACCGGAGACGGTGTAAACGACGCTCCGTCGATCAAGTCGGCTGATATCGGTGTCGGAATGGGTATTACCGGTACCGACGTAACAAAGAATGTTGCGGACATGGTTCTGGCAGACGACAACTTTGCAACAATCGTCAGTGCGGTTGAAGAGGGTAGAAGAATCTACGACAATATCCGCAAGGCGATACAGTTTTTGCTCGGCTCGAATATGAGCGAGGTTTTAAGCATATTCTTTGCCACACTGATGGGCTTTACGATTTTAAAGCCGGTTCACCTGCTTTGGATCAACCTTGTAACAGATTGCTTCCCGGCACTTGCGCTCGGAATGGAGAAGGCAGAGCCGGACATAATGCACCGCAAGCCGCGTGATGCAAAATCCGGAATATTCTCCGGGGGAATGGGCTTTGATGTTGCATATCAGGGAATTGTTGTTACGCTGCTTGTAATGGCTTCCTACTTCATCGGACACTTTATGGAAAGCGGAAGATGGGAAATCGTAAACAGCCCGGACGGAATGACAATGGCATTCCTTACGATGTCGATGGCAGAGATTTTCCACAGCATGAACATGCGCTCGCAGCGCGGAAGCATCTTCAAGCTCGGCTCCTCTAACCCGATGCTTATTCTTGCGGCAATCGGCTCGCTGATCGCAACGACTGTTGTATGTGAGATTCCGTTCATTGCCTCTGCATTCGAGTTTACAAGCGTTGCATTCAATGAATACATCGTCGCAATTGCCCTCGGCGCACTTGTAATTCCGATTGTAGAAATTGTCAAGCTGATTCAAAGAAAGACATCAAAGAACTGATTTTAATTCGGGATTTCTTTTAAAAGTAAAAAGGCACAATTTAAGCCCCTGCAGGACCTATGCGGTCGTTTGCAGGGGCTTTTTGAATGTCTGTATTTATTGTTTAATTGTTAGGAAGAAGACCGTTATACATACTGTTCCAGGTTGAGGAGTTGACCATCGTAAGGCTGTTTAAAAACAGGACGTCCGACAGCTTTTTGTCCGCCATCGTCTTGCCGAGGTCGCCTTTGAAATATCTCGGGTCGACAACGTATATATTTCCGTAATGCCCGCACAGATACGGAACAAAAGCGTCTCCGAACGAATCCTTGAAGACCAGAATGCTTCTTTCCTGCGGATTTGACGGAACATTTATATGAGTAAACGCGTTGTCTCCGCCGATGAAGGCAAGGTAGGAGGTTCTGTTTTTTATAATCGAGCAGTCGTAATTGCGTGTCGACTGATCGGTGGTGATAGTCATTGTGTGCTTCTTTGTCGGGATATATGCGTGGATTTCGTCAGAAAAGCTCTTGACCCTTTCATCCTTGGTATATGCGTAATAGCTTCCGTGATAATCTTTGTTTAAAATTAAATGCTCGAAATCCGAAAGCGGTGTCGGTGTAAAGCCGACCGACTCTGCAAACGCGGTATATGCATAATATGCGCCGAGGTTGGTCCAGTGGTGATCGGTCTTAAAGTACATATACTCGTTTTTGTGATATTTCATTTTCGCATGCGAGTTTATGACGTTTACCGACGGATCCGCAAGAGACTGCAATGAATCAAAGATCGGCTCCTGATTCTTGATCGCGCTTTCAAGAGGGGTTCCCTCAAATACCATCGACGAGGTAGGAATTGCAAGGACGTGAACCTTAACATTATATCCGAATGCGGTCTCGTACTTCTTTGCCGTCTCCATGAATCTTGCAACGCTCTTTGAATTGAAGCCTGCCTGCATATATACCGCGTCGCCGTATATAAACAGACCGTTTGAGAAGAATTCCGCGTCGTAATTTCCCTTGCTGTCCGGGTTATTCGGATTGTTCGGTTCGGTATCCTGCGGAGTTGTTACAGGCGGCTTTGCGGTTGTATTTTCATCATCCGGCTTTGTAACCGGCGGATTGTCGCTTGTGCCGTCAGAATCCGAATCGTCAAAGGAATCTGATCCGGTAGTATCGGTTACTTTTGACGGCTCTGTTTCGGTTGCTTTGGTACTTTTTGTGTCAGACGGTGTGGTTTCGTCATCACTGTCATCGCTTTTGGTTATATCCCCTCCGATTATGATAAACGGCTTTCCGTTTACCATATAGTCAACTCCGCGTAGGACATCCATTTTCTTTGAAAAATCGACGAGCTTTTCTCTTTGCCAGAAGGTGTCGGAAAAGTAAAGCGACAGCTTTTCAAAGTATGATCCGTCCGCAAGAACGTTAAAAGAGAACTCCGGTTTTTCCGCGAGCTTCCTGTTTTCGTATTCCGACACTGTCGGTCGGTTTTTCTGGAACAGATTTAAAAGTGTAACCGATCCGAGTGCGGTGATGATGGCAAAGGTGCAGAGAATATCAACGCCTCTTACCGTCTTTTCCTTTTTGCTGCTCCTTTCGGATTTAAGCGCTGCATCAGGCTTTTGATTTATATTTTCAGTCTTTATTGTTTTGGTTTTTTCTTTCATTACAGTATAGTACCGTTTGGCTTTTTGGCGCTTCCTTTCCGGATTACTTATAAACCGTTTTTATGTATTATGATGCTTTTCTTTTGAAATAACCGTCAGAAACGGAAATACAGAAACGGGCTGTAGGTGTTGCCGACAAGCTTTGCCGTTGCAAGTGCGAAAAGGCAGATTACAACAACCGTCTGCAAAATCCGCTTTGTGCGGTATGCGGTATTTTTGTTTTTGATATGTATGCCTGCAAACGAGATGAGCTTCGGCATGATCGGATATGCAAGCAGCGCCGCGGCAATGAACAGATAGATATTGCCGAGAAGAATCGAGTTTGTAAAGATGTCGGTAAACTGCGAAACGCCGATGCCTATAAGGCGGCCGAGATTTTCCTTAAGCCCCTTGTCATAGTAGAATATCGCAAAGCCGAAAACCGTGGTAAGTGTTGTTAAAACATGCCCGATTGCTCTTCCTGCCGGTGTTTTCAGCTTTTCAAGCAGCCATTTCTTTTCGATAGTAAGCAGAAGGGCATAGTAAAGCCCCCAGATTATGAAATTCCAGGAGGCTCCGTGCCAAAGACCGGTTAAAAACCACACGATAAGAATGTTGCGGTACTGATTGTGACGGTTTCCTCCGAGTGGGATATAGACATAGTCGCGGAAGAAGCTTCCGAGCGAAATGTGCCATCTTCTCCAGAAGTCTGTAGCGCTTGATGCGCAAAGCGGATAATTGAAGTTTTCAAGAAATTTAAAGCCGAATATCCGTCCGAGTCCGATTGCCATGTCGGAGTATCCGGAAAAGTCGAAGTACAGCTGAAGGGTAAAGAACACAGCAATTCCCCAGCCCGAAAGAAATGTCGGCTGATTAAGCCCTGCAAGCGAGGTGATTACCGTGCTGCACTGATCAGCGATCAGAACCTTTTTTCCGAGTCCGATTGCAAAGCGGAATGCACCGTCCATGACGTTGGAAAACGAAACATCCGGCTTGTCGAGCTGATAGTCGATATCCTTATATCTGACAATCGGTCCGGCGATGAGCTGCGGAAAGAAGGAAACGTAAAGAAGAAGCTTTACAAACGATTTCTGAGCCTTTACATCGCCGCGGTAGACGTCGATTACATACGACATTGTCTGGAACGTGAAAAAACTGATTCCGATCGGCATTTCGGGAGCAAAATTCGGAATCGACGTCTTAAAAACAGAGTTTACGATTCCGATAAAAAAGCCGAGGTATTTATAAAAACAAAGACAGCCGAGATTGCATACTACGGCTATCGCCAGCAGCGCTTTTCTCTTTTTTACATTTTTCTTGCTTTTTTCGATTGCAATTCCGAAGAAATAATCGATTAAAACAAGACCGATTATAACAGCAAGATGCTCCGGTCGTCCCCATGCGTAAAACAGCAATGAAAAAAACAGCAGGACAATATGTCTGAAACTGCGGTTAGGTACCGCAAAATACAGCACCAAAACCGCAGGAAGAAAGAGATACAGAAATTCGATCCGTGAAAATACCATATATATAAACCTTTCGTCTTATACGAAAACAGTGTATGAGAACGTGATATATTTTTATGTTTTTTGAGTTGGCCATAATATTAGAATATCATGTATTTTCCTTTTTTTCAACATCTTTTGCGCTTTTTTTTAAATATTTAAAATGTGTTAATTTTTGAAAAAAATAAAAAAAGAGCTGCGGCTTTTTTTGACCGCAGCCCGGATATTTATCCTACTGTTTTTGCGTTACTTTTCCCTGATTTTTATCTGCTTAAATGTGCCTTAAATACAGACTTACGACAGCTTGTTTGCAATGAACAGGTTGTCGCGGCAGGTGATGTCTCTTCTTCCGGAAACCTTTTCGCAGATTCTCTTGATGTTGTCCCAGTTGCAGTTTTCGCTTTCAAGATCAAGCTCGGAGCTGCAGCCCCAGATGTGCAGGCACATATCTCCGTTTGTCGGCTCTGCTGCGACAAAGCTGTCGACGATCTCCATAAGCTTCGGGTCGTCGTGGCGGCAGGTCGGGTTCCAGAGATATCTGTTCTTCGGCATCGAGAAATTGCCGGAGCAGGTTGTGGTTCTTGCGTATGCGATGTTGCATTCCTTGCGGACTACATCTGCAATCGAAAGATCCGAGGGGTCGAGCGGATATCCGTAGGGATATGCATGACCGTTGATTTCGTATCCGACAAGTGTTGCGAGGTTTACTCTGTCCTGAGTAATTTCCTTTACAAGCTCGCTGTGGCTGAGCGTTTCAAGATGAGCATGTGTTACTCCGTGGGTCGAAATCTCGTGCCTTGAGTAGTTTGCACAGAGGTTGTTTTCGGAAATAGTCGTGTGATCGAGTTTCTTTCCGTCGATCTCGATGTATCCCTCTTTTCCGAGCAGACCGGAGTTGATGTTGAAGGTAATTCTGAGATTATAGTCTGCAAGAATTTTCATGAGCTTAAGATCCTGAAGCACTCCGTCATCATAGCTCATAGTAAAGAATTTTTTATATCTCATTATATGTTCTCCCGTCGGTTTATAATGCGTTCTTCTTTGCTTTGAATCCGGTCACAGCCGAGTTTGCAAAGCAAAACTACTCTATATTTTATCACACAAACAAATCTGTGTCAACTGCAAATTTGAAATATTGACGAAGACGGCGTTATATGCTAAAATATCTGCAGAAAAGCTTGCAAAGCAAGTCTTTGACGGAACCGGTGTTCCGTTTTATGCGTCATGAACACATGTGCTTATTGAAGGACCCCTCCGAAACGCTCTTGTATGCATTTTCCTTCATAATATATAACAAGTATCACATTAATCTTACTATGGAAGCTTTCAAGGCTGCCGTCTTTTTGCGTTTTTCACAGCTGCGGTATTTACGGATTCGAAAAAATTTATGTGTGGCACACATTTTTGCCTTATGGTAAAACGCTTAACAAATCCGACAGATTGCTTTTTTAATCCGGAAACGGTTAATACGTTACTTGTGGAATGAGAGTATGTAAATGTCAGAAAAAATATTAATCGGCGAAAAGGTGCCGGAAAAGTGTAAAAGCACGCTGATCGGGCTTGGATATGAGCTGTTTGTTCTGCCTCCGTTTAAGAGGCTTTTTCCGGCTGTTACCGCATATCATCCGGACACGCTTATCTTCAGGCTGAGCGACAGACGCTTTCTTTTGCAAAAAGAATATTTTGAGCAGATCGGGAATATTATTAAGCAGGCAAAAATGTCCTGTGCCGTAACAGACGAAGAAATGTCATCAAAGTATCCCGGAGACGTCCTGCTCAATGCTCTTAATGTATCCGGTACGGTTTTCGGGCTTAAAAGTGCGGTTTCGGACATTATAAAGGCGGATGCAAAGCGCTTTATAAACGTAAAGCAGGGATATGCAGCGTGCTCTGTTTCAATGCTCTCGGATAATGCAGCCGTTACCTCGGATATCGGGCTTGCCCGTGCCCTTGAAAAGGAAAATATCGATGTTCTTTTGATACGCCCGGGGTACATACTTCTTGATAGACACGAGTACGGCTTTATCGGCGGAGCGTCGGGAAGGCTTCCTGATGGGAGAACCGCCTTTTTCGGAAAAATAAAAGCCCACCCTGACGGTGAGCTGATATGTGAATTTGCGGCGGAGCATCGCGTTGAGCTTGTTGAGCTGTCGGACGAGCCGCTTACCGATGTCGGAGGGCTTATCGCTCTCTGAACGGCTGATAAAAGCTCGGTTTCGGCAGAATATTCTGTCTTAGGACCGACCTATGACAGCTTCTTTACTGTCGACGGTTTCTTTACGAAGCAGATACAACCCCGGCATGCCGCTTGTGATCGCTTTTAAATGCCATCCTCCTCTTTTGAAGCCCCCTCTGCCTTTGACGCTTCAAGCTCCCTAAAATATGCGGAGATAACTCTGTCCTCAAGCTCGTTTCGAAAGTCGGAGCTGATCGGATGAACTATGTCGCGAAAGGTGCCGTCGGGATTTTTCTTGCTTGGCATGACAACGAAATATTTGTTGCGTGCGTTGATTACCTTGATGTCGTGAAGGGCAAGCTGATCGTCGAATGTTACCGAGACGATTGCCTTCATAGGACTGTCACCGTTAATAAGCTTTCTGATTTTGATGTCGGTGATTTGCATGGTCTTTTCCTCCGGAAAATAATTTCTTCAGGACCCGTCTTGCGTTAAATACTGTGCTGTCATGGTCATACGGTTTTCGGGCTTCCGAGCCGGTCGGGGTCTTTTCCAATTAGTTTATGTTATTTGCATTATATATTTTTTTGTTTGCAAAGAAACAACGTTTTTATAAATAATTTATAATCTTTTTGTTAACAAGTGACATTTTCCTGTTACAATTACCAAAAACCGGTGAATAATTTGATTGCGGAAAATGCCGGACAAAAGCGGCATATAAAATCGTAAAGCCGGTTTTGAAATTGATATTGACTATTTTGCTTTGTGAGGGTAAAATATAGCAAGGCTTTAAAATTTTCGGCAGATACGGGCTTTTTTTCCGAGCCGATATGTCTATATGATTGATTTTAAAAATTACCGGGCGGATGAATGTTTTCGGAGGTATTTATGACTATAGCTGAGTCAGATAAAATAATGAAATCGGTAAAAAGCGTTTTTTTTATCGGAGTAGGAGGGGTAAGTATGTCATCTCTTGCGCTTTTTACCTTGAAGATGGGATATAAAGCCGGCGGAAGCGACAGAAGCGAATCCGAAACGACGAAAAGGCTTTCGGATGCCGGTGTTTCGGTCTTTTACGGTCACAGGGCGAAGAACACAGAGGGCTATGATGCGATAGTTTATACCGCGGCTATAAAAAGCGACAATCCGGAGCTGCTTTCGGCAAAGGAAAGAAAGCTTCCGTGCTTTACAAGAGCGGAATATCTGGGCTGGCTCATGAGCAAGTACGAAAAGAGAATCGGTGTTGCCGGAACTCACGGAAAAAGCACGGTCACCTCGATGCTCGGCGAGATTTTCATCGAAGCTGAGGCGGATCCCACGATAATGGTCGGTGCCGAGATGAGGAATCTTAACAGCTCATACCGGCTCGGTTCGGACAGCTTCTTCATTTTCGAGGCGTGCGAATATACCGATTCGTTTCTGTCCTTCTGTCCGACAACGGCGGTTGTGACAAATATCGAATACGATCATGCCGATTATTTTAAGGATATGGCGCAGCTTGAGGAGTCGTTTGCAAAATACATGAAGCTTGCCGACACGGTTTGTGCTTGTGCCGATGACAAGAATCTTACAGAAACCTTAAAAACAGCATCGGTAAAGGCGGTGACCTTTGCAATCGATTCCGAAGATGCCGATTTCCGTGCTGAAAATATCGTATACGGTGACGGCGGATGCGCATCGTTTGATCTTTTGCACGAGGGAAAGCCGCTTTCGAGGATAACCCTTTCGGTGCCCGGGCGCCACAATGTTTTAAATGCGCTTGCGGCTGCGGCTGCAGCATATGTAAACGGAATTTCTGCCGAAGCGATCGCAAAGGGGCTTTCGCTGTTTAAGGGTGCGAAGCGCCGCTTTGAATATAAGGGAAGGACGGCAGGCGGTGCGGATGTTTACGACGAGTATGCGCATCATCCGTCCGAGATATCGGCAGCAATCGACACGGCAAGGAAGCTTGACAAGAGGGTTGTCTGCGTTTTTCAGCCGCATACCTTTTCTAGGACGCTTGCACTGCTTGACGGCTTTATAGATTCATTCAACCGTGCGGACGAGGCGGTGTTTGCTGAAATATATCCTGCAAGAGAGGTAAATCCCGGGAATGTGACCTCCGAGCTGATTTCGTGTAAGGTAAAGAATGCAAGATACATTCCGGATTTTGACGGAATTGTAAAATATATAAACGAAAGCTGCGGCAAGGATGATCTTGTTCTTGTGATCGGTGCCGGAAGCATAACCGCGGTTGCGGATATGCTTACATCGTCAAAATAACATTAAAATAACATATATTATGCGGATTTTCACATCCTGCCGAAAGCATGTAACGCTTAGAGGATTCAAACCGGATAAACTGGAAAAAAGGATCGTTTGTAATTTAATACAGACATCCTTTTTTCTGTTGCCTGCCTGTTTCGGGAGGGCTTTTTGTTTTTCTTTTAAGCGGCAGAAATCCGGAGTCATTTGTGTGAGTTTTAATTGTAATATGATTGTAAAATGATAAAAAAATCGTTTATTATGATTGACAAAAACAAATAAATGTGTTAAAATAAAACACGGTATATGTTAAAATTAACATTGCGTCGTGTAACGAATGAAGGAGTGAATTTTTTGAGTCTCAAAAGAAGAAATATAATAAAAGGATTGCTTGCGCAAAAGCCCTTTGTGTCATTGCAGGAGCTTGAAACCATTTTTCCGGATGTTTCAAGTATGACGCTCAGACGGGACATAGAGTATTTCGAAAGACTCGGCGACGCCATTAAGGTAAGAGGCGGCGCACGCTCTATGAAGTTCATTACAAATCCGCTTGAGGACAGCTTCTCCAAAAGATTGGGGGAAAATGTCGATGAAAAGGAAAAGCTCGCAAAACATGCCGCTACGATGATCGAAACCGGCAGATCGATTTTCCTTGACTCGGGAACGACGATTTTGCGCCTTGCGGAGATTCTTCCGAACGAGAGGATAACGGTTACGACTGCCGGGGTCAATATTGCGACCGAGCTTATAAAAAAGGATCTGCCGATTGTAAATGTCGTCGGGGGAATGCTCAACCGCGACAGCCTTTCGCTTTCCGGCAACCAGACTCTCGGATTCATTGAAAATATCAATATCGATGTTGCGTTCATGGTTCCCTCCGGTGCATCGGTAAAGGGCGGACTTACCTGCGGAAACAACATCGAGTGCGAGCTTAAAAAGCTTGTTGTGGAAAAGGCGGAGAGGGTTGTTGTCCTGATGGATTCATCGAAATTCGACAGGAGCATGCCGTACACCTTCTGCAACATCGATCGGATAGACGACATTATTACCGACAAGCCGCTCCCGGACGGCATCAAGAGGCTTGCAGACGCAGGCGGTGTCAGGGTTACGGTTGTCTGAAATTAGCACCGGGGTGTCCGGCGTATATAGTGGTGCCAGCGTGCAGTCGGATACTGTGGTGCAGTCGGATGATGCAGTGCACCAGAGGCGGATTCCGGGTGCAGCTTAGGCGTGGGTTTATCCCGATTTTTAAATGTGTGATTTGATAAAGCATATTTTGAAAAATAAAAATTAATTATCTATATTGGAGGCAAAATCAATGGCAAGTATTGTGATCATGCCGAGACAGGGGCAGAGTGTTGAAAGCTGTGTTATTACCGAGTGGAAGAAGAAGGTCGGTGATAAGGTAGCAGTCGATGACGTTCTGTTTTCCTATGAGACAGACAAATCGTCGTTTGACGAAAAGGCTACCGTAGACGGAGTTCTTCTTAAAACCTTTGCAGAGGACGGAGACGAGGTTGAGTGCCTGCTCCCCGTATGCATTATAGGAAACGAGGGAGAGGACATCTCGGCGCTCATTGCCGAGGAAGGCAAGCAGAGCGGCGAGCCGGAGGCAGCCGAAAAGACCGCAGAGGAGGCTCATGAAGAAACAAAGGAAAGCACGGTATCAGCCGAGGCTACAGGCAGCGCCGTAACAACAGAGGGAAGAATCAAGATCAGTCCGAGGGCAAGACATCTTGCCGAAAAGACGGATGCGGATATTTCTAAGGCGGTTGCAACAGGACCTAACGGCAGAATTATTGAAAGAGATATAAACGCCCTTCTTGACAAGGGTCTTACAAATGCCGCAAGAGCAAAGGAAGAGGCAGAGGTAAAAGCCGAGGCACCCACTGTCGCAGCTGCCGCTCCTGTTGCGGAATACGAGGATGTAAAGCTGACGAATATCAGAAAGGTCATTGCAAAATCAATGCATGCTTCTCTTTCGAACATGGCACAGCTTACGCTCAATGCATCGTTTGACGCAACACAGATCATGGCATACAGGGCAATGCTCAAGGCAAACGCAGAAGCAATGGGAATGGCAAACATTACCTTAAACGACATCGTCCTTTTCGCTGCCGCAAAGACACTTTTAAATCACAAGAGCCTGAATGCGCACTATCTTGACGACAAGGGCGTTATGAGATACTTCTCGAAGGTAAATCTCGGAATTGCTGTTGATACCGAAAGAGGACTTCTTGTTCCGACCGTGTTCGGGGCAAACGAGCTTTCGTTAAACGAGCTTGCAAAAAAGTCAAAGGAGGTAATCTCCGCGGCGCAGAACGGAACAATTTCGCCGGATCTCTTAAAGGATGCATCCTTTACGGTAACAAATCTCGGCTCGTTCGGAATCGAGAGCTTTACACCGGTTATCAATCCGCCGCAGACCGGAATTTTAGGTGTTGATACCATTACCTACAGGGTAAAGGCGGACGGAACGACATATCCTGCAATGGGACTTTCGCTTACGTTTGACCACAGAGCGCTTGACGGCGCGCCTGCTGCCAAGTTCCTTAAGGAGCTTACAAAGAACCTTGAGAACTTCAATCTGCTTCTTGCAAAATAAGGAGATAAACGAATATGTATGATCTTATAATTCTCGGCGGCGGCCCTGCCGGATACAATGCTGCGGAAAGAGCCGGACACGCGAAAATGAAGACCCTGCTTATCGAGGGAAACGCACTCGGAGGAGTTTGCTTAAACGAGGGCTGCATTCCGACAAAGACGCTTCTTTATTCCGCAAAGATATATGACTATGCAAAGCACAGCGCAGAATACGGAGTGACCTTTGCAGACGCGAAGATTGACCACAGCGCTGTCATTGACAGAAAGAACAAGATAGTTAAAATGCTCGTATCCGGAGTAGGCGCCTCCGAAAAGAAGGCAGGCGTTGAGGTTGTAAACGGATACGGAGAGATAAAGGGAAGATCAAAAGACGGCTTTACCGTCAAGGTAAACGACAAGGAGTATCTCGGTGCAAAATTGCTTATCTGCACAGGCTCTACCGCTGCTGTTCCGCCGATTCCGGGACTTAAGGAGTCGATAGAATCCGGATTCGGGCTTACAAACCACGAGATTCTCGATCTGCGTGAGATTCCGAAGCGCCTGGTCGTTATCGGAGGAGGAGTTATCGGTCTTGAGATGGCATCCTATTTCAATTCGGTCGGCTCAAAGGTGACGGTAATCGAAATGCTCGATCACATTGCAGGCCCGACCGACCTTGAAATCTCAAAGATTCTTCAGAAGAATTACATGAAAAAGGGAGTCGAGTTCCTCCTCGGTGCAAAGGTTACATCGGTCGGAGCAGATTGCGTAAACTATGAAATCGGCGGCAAGGCGGAATCGGTCAAGGCTGACAAGGTTCTTATTTCGATCGGAAGAAGAGCGAGAACAGCCGGAACCGGAATCGAGAATATCGGCGTTCTTACCGAAAGAGGCGCGATTGTGACCGACGAATACTGCCGCACAAATGTTGCAGGCGTATGGGCTGCCGGAGATGTAAACGGAAAGTCGATGCTTGCCCACACCGCATACAGAGAGGGCGAGGTCGCCGTTACCAATATGCTCGGCGGAAAGGACAGAGTGAACTATAACGCCATTCCGGCGGTTATATATACAAATCCCGAGGTTGCTTCTGTCGGAGAAACGGCGGAAACGGTCAAGGCAAAGGGACTTGATGCCAAGGTCGAAAGCTATACGCTCAAGTACAGCGGAAGATATGTGGCTGAAAACGAGGGCGGAGACGGTATTGTCAAGATCATCATCGGCAAGGAGCACAGAAACATTCTCGGTGTTCACATGATCGGGAACTACGCGTCCGAGATCATCTACGGCGCTGCGATGATGGTCGACAATCAGATGCGCGTCGAGCAGGTTCAGAAGCTCGTATTCCCACATCCGACAGTCGGAGAGGTCATCCGCGAAGGACTTTTCATGATCTGAAAATCCGGGCAGCCATGATAATCCGATGAGCTTAATTTGTAAAATAAAAAACTTATATAACTTAAAAGGAGCGAAAAACCATGCCTAAAAGTCAAGTTGTAACCCCCGAAAAGGCGTTTGAAAAGGGATTTATCCATTTTGAGGACATCCCGGTATGCCAGTATAATAAAACACTCAAGCAGGAGCAGAAGATCTACTCGAATGCCGACCTTATGCGCATCTATCGCGATATGAGAATCATCCGCGAATTCGAAACGATGCTTAATGAGGTCAAGACAAAGAGCGAATACCAGGGAATCAAGTACAACAACCCGGGTCCTGCACATCTTTCGATCGGTCAGGAGGCATCCGCTGTCGGAGAAGCATACTGCCTCGATATCAACGACCTTACCTTCGGCTCGCACAGAAGCCACGGCGAAATCCTTGCAAAGGGCCTTTCCTCGATTCATAAGCTCGACGACAACGAGCTTTATGACATCATGAAGGAATTCCTTGACGGAAACACGCTTTCGATCGTTGAAAAGCACCTTAATACAAACGGAGATGTAAAGGAGCTTGCAATCAACTTCCTGCTTTACGGAGCACTTGCGGAGATTTTTGCAAGAACAACCGGATTTAACAAGGGACTCGGCGGATCGATGCACGCGTTCTTTATTCCGTTCGGAATCATGCCGAACAACGCAATCGTCGGCGGAAGCGGACCGATCGCGCTCGGTGCTGCTCTTTACAAGAGAAGCAATCATAAGAAGGGCATCGTAGTTGCCAATTCCGGAGACGGCGCGTGCGGACGCGGACCTGTCCTTGAGGCGTTCAACTTCGCATCGATGGATCAGATTACAAAGCTTTGGGACAACGGCAGCGGAAACGGCATGCCGATCCTCTTCAACGTATTCAACAACCATTACGGCATGGGCGGTCAGACCAGAGGAGAAACAATGGGCTTCGACATGGTCGCAAGGCTCGGCGCAGGCTTTAATCCCGACATGATGCATGCGGAAAGAGTCAACGGCTACGATCCGCTTGCTGTTATCGATGCTGTTACAAGAAAGAAGCAGCTCCTTCTCGAAGGAAAAGGACCTGCGCTCCTCGATGTTGTTACCTACCGCGTATCCGGACATTCCCCGTCGGATTCCGATTCCTACCGTACTCAGGAGGAAAAGGAACTCTGGATCAATGCAGATCCGATCAAGGCGTACAGAACAAAGCTCGTCTTAGGCGGAGTTGCAACCGAAGAGGACTTTGCGGCAATCGATGAGTCTATCATCAGCCGCATGAAGAATGTAATGACGCTTGCAATCAACGACGAGATTTCGCCGAGAATGGATCTTAACAAGAACCCGGATGCAATTTCTTCGATTATGTTCTCCAACCAGAAGGTTCATTCTATGGATCCGACTCGCGAAGCAGAGATGAACATGCCAAAAGAGGAGTGCCCGAGAGTAAAGGAGATCGCAACAAAGATCAGAACAGCAACCGACAAGGACGGCAAGCCGGTTTCCAAGATGAAGTGCTACAACATCAGAGACGGTCTTATCGAGCCGATTATCGACAAATTCTATGACGATCCTACTCTTATCGCATACGGCGAGGACAACCGCGACTGGGGCGGAGCGTTCGGTGTATACAAGAAGATCACCGAGGCTGTTCCGTATCACAGATTCTTCAACTCCCCGATTTCCGAGTCAGCAATTATCGGCTCTGCCGTCGGATATGCAATGTGCGGCGGACGTGTAATTGTCGAGCTTATGTATGCCGACTTTATAGGCTGCGCAGGAGACGAAATCTTCAACCAGATGGCAAAATGGCAGTCGATGTCTGCAGGCATTTTGAAGATGCCGATAATCCTCCGTGTTTCTGTCGGCTCAAAGTACGGCGCACAGCACAGCCAGGATTGGACTGCACTTACAGCTCATATCCCGGGATTAAAGGTTGTATTCCCGGTAACACCTTATGATGCAAAGGGTCTTATGACCGCTGCTCTTGAGGGAACCGACCCGGTTGTCTTCTTTGAATCTCAGAGAATTTACGACAAGGGTGAGGAATTCCACAAGGAGGGCGTTCCGACAGGCTATTACGAAGTTACACTCGGCGATCCTGATATCAAGAGACAGGGTAAGGATGTTACGATTCTCACAATCGGCGCAACACTGTACAGAGCTCTTGAGGCGGCAAAGACTCTTGAGGAGAAGTACAATATCTCGGCAGAGGTTATCGATGCAAGATCGATCGTTCCGTTCGATTACAGCAAGGTTGTTGAGTCTGTAAAGAAGACCGGAAGAATTCTTATCGTCGGCGACGCCTGCGAGAGAAACTCGGTAATGAAGGATATGGCGGCTAATATAACAGAGTTCGCGTTCGATTATCTCGACGCACCGCCTGTTGCGCTCGGCTCAAGAAACTGGATCACTCCGGCACATGAGCTTGAGGAGGCATTCTTCCCGTATCCGGATGCAATTATCGATGCTATTCACGAAAAGCTTATCCCGATCCCGGGCTATGTTCCGACCCACGACTTTAGCGATCTTGAAAAGATGGAAAGAAGCAAGAAGGGTCTTTAAGACCGGCGCGGTATAGCGGTATAGCAATATAACGGTATAAACAACGGTATAAACGATATCAAGACAAGAAAATCCCCGTATGGCTTTGTCATACGGGGATTTATATATTTATTGCATCAAAAAGCGGGGCAAAGGCGGTCAGCGAATATCAAAAAGCGGAAGTTCCATAATGATTTCATCTCCGTCGGATTTGCCTGTGTGGTAAAATCCGAGGCTTTCATAAAGAGCTTTAGCGACATCGTTTCCCTTTGTATAGCAAAGAACAGCTTTGCCGAATTTTCCTTCGGATTTCATCCGGTCGAGAATCAGACGCGCCGCGGCTTTTCCGTATCCGCGCCCCTGATACCGCTTGTCTATAAAAAGCTGGCTGAAAATATATGCATCAAGCTCCGGACAGTCGTAGTACAGCGCCATACCGACAGGTTCACAGCCGTTGTATATCACACATGCAAAGCTTCCGCTGTTCCTGTATGCATATGCTCTTGCAAGCAGCTTCATCGGGCTTGAAACATAATCCTTCTGCTCATCCGATACAGAAAGCCCAAGTCTCCAGTTGTCTTCTGTTATGTCTTCCAAATGCAGCATTTCTTTACTCATGGCCTATTTATCCTGATTTTTTTCATGAGCGGAAAATCAGCCGAAAATCAGCTGTTCTGCTCCTTTTTCCTTTTGAAGATTTCCTTTAACGATTTTGTATACGGCGGATATGCTATACCGAATTCTGTAACGATTCCGGTAATCAGCGAGTGATCGGTAACATCAAAGGCAGGATTGTATACCTTGACGCCTTCGGGCGCCATTCTTTTTTTGTACCACATTTCGGTCACCTCGTCCGGGTTTCTCTGCTCAATCGGAATGTCGTCTCCGGTTTCGGTGTTCATGTCGATTGTTGAAGTGGGGGCTACGATATAGAACGGAATGCCGTAATGCTTTGCAAGGATCGCAACTCCGGATGTGCCGATCTTGTTTGCAGAGTCACCGTTTGCCGCAACTCTGTCGCATCCGGTAAAGACCGCGTTAATCCAGCCGTTTTTCATCACCTGGGATGCCATATTGTCGCAGATTACGGTCGTGTCAGCCCCGAGCGTCTGCATTTCATATGCCGAAAGCCGGGCTCCCTGTAGGAGCGGACGCGTCTCGTCCGTATAAACCCTGAAGCGATAGCCCTTTTCGTATCCTATATAGATCGGTGCAAGTGCCGTGCCGTACCGCACCGCGGCAAGCCTTCCGGCGTTGCAGTGGGTAAGAATTCCGTCGCCGTCCTTTATAAGCGAAAGACCGTATTCTCCGAGCTTTCTGCAAACCTCGATATCCTCGTCGCGGATTGCGATTGCCTCGTCGTGAAGAGCGTCGATCAGCTCATCTATACTTTCTGTTCCTGCCGAAATCAGTCTTTTTTCCATCCGGTCAAGCGCCCAAAAGAGATTTACCGCTGTCGGCCGGGAGGAAGCAAGATAATCCTTTGTTTCCTTGAATTTCTTTACAAAGTCCTTGTAATCTCTTTCCGGAAAGCGCTTTGCAAGGATGTATATTCCGATCGCCGCGGCGACACCGATTGCCGGAGCGCCCCTTACGCGGAGCTTATAGATTGCTTCATAGATATCTTCTGCCGTTGTAAGATACAAAAGCTTTGTTTCTGCCGGCAAAAGAGTCTGGTCTATTATTACAAGTGAATCGGTTTCTTCATCGAGCATTACCGTGTCGATTATCGCATTGCCTTTGTTTGTTTTATCCATATCGCTTTTCTACCTTTGTTTTATCACCTTTAAGATTAAAAGCGGCACAAAAACGCCGTAAACGGCAAAAGCCGCCTTTGTTGCTGCAATATCCACATCCGTGCAGGGCACGGAAAGGCTGATGGCGGATATTTAAACACAAAAGCGGCGTAAAAACGCCGGCACGGCAAAGCCGTACAACAAAATTCCAAAGGAATTTTTGCTTTTGTAGTTGCAATATCCGCATCCGCGCAGCGCGCGGAAGGGCTGCTGCCCAAAAGCTTGCAGAGCAAGCTTCCTGTGGATATTTTAACATGCGGAAATATTATTGTCAAGATAGCGAAACGGCGGTAAAGCAGTGCAGGATTGTATCAGGGAAGGGTGGTTTTTCCGTCGAATGCCTTTACAAAGCCGCTTACGTCGGCTGTGCAGATGTCCCCTCCGATTACCTTATTGCGGAAAACGATAATATTCGCATATACGGTTCCGTCATAGCCCTCGTAGTTTGTTATTTTATAGGTATAGCGAACGGCTTGCTTTCTTTTGTATTTTGAAAGATCCAGTCCCTGCTGTTTCTGCAGCTCGTTGTAGCCGGTAAAGATTCTGTCGAATTCTGTCGGAATTGTGACATTGACCTCCTCTACCGGATTAGGCTCTACCTCCCAGCCGAACTGCTTTAAAAAGGCGATTCTGTCCTCCTCCGTTTTGATCTTGTCATAGCAGATAGCTCCGACCTCCGAATAATAGGTGCCTGCCATTGTCGGTTCGTATTCCGGTATGAATGCTATAAGTGTAATCAGTGCCGCCACCGACAGGGCGATAACGCCGAAGAATTTAACGCTGGATGCCTTTATTGAATATATGAACATTCTATATTCCTCCGCAAGAGTATTCTCATGTGATATTTATATTTTTTTTGCGGTTGCATTATGACAGCTTTTTATATAAAATTCTGTACAAAAAAAGAGAAAATGAGATAAAAAGAATACCAAAGCAAAGAAAAAACAGCCTGATACGCAAGATGCCGTATCAGGCTGCGGATTTTTGAATTTGTCGGGATAGCTTCAGGCCGGCAAAAGCAGGTCAAAGCGGAAGCTTTTAGTGTGCGTCGGGCGCCTGCCTGTTGCCCCGATTTCAGTCGACTGTTACCGAAAGAGAAGCGCTCTGATATGTCTCTCCTCTTGAGTTGGTAAAGGAGTATACCACCTCATACGTTCCGGGAGTCATTGTGTTGACGTTGCTTATAACCGAGACCTTGGAGGTGACATCTCCGTCTATCGGGTCGATGATAGTAAGAAGATACTCATACGGATCGAAGTATTCTCCTGCCGATATTCTTATGCTTGTTTCCGAAAGCTGAATAATCTTGTCGTCGGGGTCTATTTCTATCGAAATGATTCCGGAGCAGCTTGCTCGGTCGCCGAGAATGTTTTCTGCCGTAAAGGTCACGGTATAGCTGCCGGATGACGTAAGCGGACTGTCGATTTTCATTACGATCGATCCGGAAATATCATGCCCGAAGCCGTCGAGTGCCGACAGATTTCCGCTTGCCACCAGCTTGTCGACAAGCCTGTCAAGCTCGGAGGAAAGAAATCTTTCGTCTGTCTCCTTAAAGGCTACAGAGGGATGACTGTAGTTTTCAACCTCAAGAGCCCTTTCTGCCGTTGCCACAGCCCCACCCTTTTCGTTTGCCGAATAGCGGATTGTGTATTTATTTCCGCTGCTGTGTACCGATGCGGTAATTTTTCCCGTGTATTTATTTCCGTCCTTGTCGGTGACAGAAACGCCGCTTAAAACATCAAGCTTTCCGTCTCCGTTATACAAAAGAACCTCCGGATCAAAGGAAAAGGACAGGGTCGGATCCTTGTCTTCCTTAGGAGCGTCGAAGCTGAGCCGATCCGAAATTTTGACTGCCATGAAGATTGAAACGGCAAGGAGAAGCGCCGACAGAATACAGGCAAAAATCAGTATCTGCTTCTTGCGTTTATGTAAACTCTGTCCTTTTCTCAATCCGGATACGCCCCCTTCGTTATAATTTAACTATATTATATATCAGCAATCCGCTTTTTGCAAGGGTTTTCATAAATGCTTCTATTTACATTGACGTTTTTTTGTGATATACTAAATATGGTATACTGTTTTTTTATGCCTAACACAACCGCTATATATTTTATTCATTAACATATAACTACATGAAAGAGAACCTATGAGAAGATTATACAGAATAGCTTTTATAGTCTTTGTTGTCCTGTTTGCGGCTTATCTTGGGGTTTTTTATCTTCCGAAGAAGCTTGATTCTGCACCCGACATATTCTGCAAGAGCGAGCTTATCGAAATTCCTGCCGGAACAGGGGAGGAAAGCATTCTTGAAAACGTGATAGCTCACGACGAAAAGGACGGGGATTTAAGCCACAGGGTCGTAATAGAGTCGATTTCCGACTTTGATAACGAAATGACAAGAACCGCCGTTTTTGCCGTCGCGGATTCAGCCGGAAATGTGTCAAGGACAAGCTGCAGGATAAAATATACCGACTATCATTCTCCGCGCTTCAGCCTTCTTACACTCGAAAGATATCCGTCCGCGTCAAAGATCGATACCGTGTCAAATATAACGGTCGAGGATGCAATCGACGGGGATCTGTCAAACCGCGTGATTGCTCTGACCGATCTTACAAACGCTTCGGAAGGTGTTTATAAGTACAAGCTGTCGGTGACGAATTCCGCAGGAGAAAAGAGCACGGTTACCGTTTTCGAGCAGATTGCAGGATATGATCTTGAAAGCCTTCCGAAAATAAATCTTGACAGATATATAGTTTATTTGAAAAAGGGTGATGCCTTTTCTGCAAGAGATCTTATAAAGGACGTCGAGTCGAATAATCCCGTATATGTCGATGCCTTAGGATATACGATGAACGAGGTTATCGAAAAGGACAAGGTTGAGATATCCGGAAAAGCGGATACCGAAACCGCAGGAGAGTATTATCTTTGCTATTCGGTAAAAAACAGTGCCGGGAAAACCGGATACAGCTATCTGACGGTTATCGTCGAAGAATAGAATAATAGACATAGGATATATATGCTATGAAGAAATCTGAAATTGAAAAATCCGATATCCGGGCAATAGCTGCCGAGCTTAAAACATCCCTGCTTTCGATTTTTTGCTGTGGGCTGCTTTTTGCCATGCTCGGATTTATGCTTGTCGGGATTATAGTGAGGCCTGTATACACCTCCTCCTCGAACGTTGTTGTGACGGTCAGGGGACAGTTAAGCATGACAAGCTCCGGACTTGCAAGATCCAGCTCTATAGCAGAGATGCTTGCGGATGTCGTAAATGATAATGAATTTGAGCTTTTACTGAAAAAGGGTCTTGATGATAATATTTTTTCGGGAAAAATTTCCGCCGAGCTTGTAAAGGACACGAATTTTATAAAACTGAGCGCTTCGGCTAGCGATCCGATGACGGCGTACAGATATGTAAACCGGATGATAGACTGCTATAGCGAGCTTCTTGAAAGAACCGCGCCGGATGCCATGCTGACTGTTTTTGAAACTCCGAAGCTTCCGAACACGCCGAAACAGGGTATGTCGGAATTTGTCGGGGCGCTTATCGGTTTTGCTTTAGGTGTTGGAATTATGGCGTTTTATGTCGGCAGAAGAACCGTTAAATCCGGTGTAATACGCAATTCCACAGGACTTGAAAAATCGCTCGGAGTGCCGGTTATTGCCGGGATTCCGTTCGAGAAAAAGCACAAAAAGGGTAAGTCGATACTTATCGACAACATTTCCTGCAGCTTTTCTTATGTTGAGCAGATAAAAAAGCTCAGAACAAGAATCGAAGCGGAGGCAGAAAGCAAAAACGCAAAGGTAATCCTGTTTTTAAGCTGCTTTGAAAGCGAGGGCAAATCTACAATCTCCTCGAATCTTTCGATTGCACTTGCAAAAAAGAACCGCAGGGTGCTTCTTTGCGACTTTGACCTGAGAAACCCGTCGGTACACAAAATCTTCGGAATCGATCAGATTACCGAGGCGGAATTAAAGAAGGACGGCTCGGGAGGCGGCGATCTTCCGGTTATCGAGCTTCCGGATCACGGAATTTCTGTTCTTTCCTATGAAAGATCGATTTTCGGAGGTACACTGTCCGAAATGATTGAAGGAGCAAGGAAGGCGGTCGATTCCTTTAAGGATAAGTACGATTATATCGTAATCGACACATCACCTGCCATGAGAACTCCGGAAACTTATGATTTTTCCGAAATGGCTGATATGACCGTGCTTGTTATAAGAGAAAACAACGTCTCAAAGGAATCGGCAAAAAGGGTCGTCGATAACCTGAAGAATTCCACCGATGTTGTCGGCTGCGTTCTTAACTATACAAAGAATCGTATGTCAAGCAAGCTGAAGGACAGAAATTCGTACTACGGACTGAAAAACCGCGGATACGGCTATAAGTACGGCTATGGCTACGGATATAAGTACAAACGCGGATACAAAGCGGAAAACAAATAAAAAAGATTTTAAAAACACGAGTAACGGAGATATCAAATGTCTCAGAATAGCGGTGAACTGAACAAAACTGAAAACAGAACCGGAGAGCTTCTTTACCATTTCAAGGACGGGGTGAGGCGACTTTTTCTTCTGATCATTCTTTTTGCCTTTGTCGGGGCAATTGCTGCATTTATCGTTTATACTGCCACATTTAAGCCGGTATATTCGGTGTCTGTTGTCTCTACCGTTTCGGCAGATGTTGCAGGCGGATATAATTATTACAACGAGGCGAGCGTAGCGCAGATATCGGCAGCATTTCCGCAGATTATCGAAAGCGACACGATGAAAAGCAAGCTGATGCAGGTGTCGGAGGACGGCAGGGTTGGAGACATTTCTGCATTTTCGACAGAGGATTCGAATCTGTTTTCGATAAAGGTTACCTCAAGCAGTCCGGATGTTGCCTTCAACACCATGATGGCAATTGTCGATTATTATCCGGAGATTATGGATTATGTCTTAGGACCTACACAGATTTCGTTTCTTACCGAGCCGAGCTATCCGACATCCCCGGATATAACCTATACGCCGTTTAAGGCGATGGCTGTCGGCACGGCGATCGGTATTGTCATTGCGCTGGTTATTATATTTGCGGATGCATATTATCAGGATACGGTAATTTCGGATGAGGACGTAAGAAAGAAACTCGGTACAGGCTGCCTCGGAGAGCTTCCGATGATAATTCAGAAGAAGACGATTCCGGTCACGGTCCTTGAAAATATCAGACAAAACGGCTTTTCGGATTCGGTGCGCTCTATGGCAAACAAATTCCTGCGCGAGGCAGAAAAAGAGAATGCCAAGGTTATTTTCCTTACGAGCACCTTCCCGGACGAGGGAAAAACCACCGTTTCGGTCAACCTTTCGGTAATGCTTGCATCAAAGGGCAAAAGGGTTCTGCTCTGCGACGCGGATATCAAATCGCCTGCGGTAAAGAGAACTCTCGGCATTTCGGATGATGAGAAAAAGACAGAAAAGAGTCTTGAGGACATTCTTGCAGGAAACGATGATCTTGAAAAAGCGGTTTCGGCTGCTGTTTTGAAGGTCGAGAACCCCGGACTTGATGTGCTGCTCAGCGCCGGAGCAGGCTCCGATATTGAAAATGCAGCAGACAGTTCCTCCGAGCTTCTCGGTTCGAAGAGGATGAAGGAGCTTGTTGAGTATCTTAAGAAAAGCTACGATTTTATCATTTTCGACACAGCCCCGGCAGGGCTGGTTTCTGATGCGCAGACGATTGCAAGAGTTTCCGACGGCTTTATATATGTCATAAGGCAGGATACAGTCAGAACAGATAAGCTTGTCGAGACGCTTGACGGCTTTTCGTTTTCCGGTGCAAAGCTTCTCGGAGCCGTGATCAACATGGCGACATATTTTAAAACCGGTTACGGCTACGGCAAGTACGGTTACGGAAAGTATGGGTATGGCAAATACGGCTATGGTAAGTACGGATACGGTAAATACGGGTACGGAAGCTATGGCTATGGAAGCTACGGCTACGGCAGCAATGAAAGCAAGGATTGATTGTTGACTTTTCAATTTTGGTATGTTATAATATCCGCAAAAAGCTTGCGGAGCAAGCTTTTTAGGCTATCGCCTCTCCGTGCTCCGCACGGATGCGGATATTGACGGCCTCGCAAAAATGCCCTTGCAAGCAAGCATTTTTGCTTCGTGGTATAATATCCGCCGTTATTGCCTCTCCGTGCTTCGCACGGCTGCGGATATTGCAACGACAAAAGTCGGCCTCGCCGTTACGGCGTTAACACGCCGCTTTTGTGTTTAAATGATCGCAAAATGCTTACTTTGCAAGCATTTTAGGCTTACGCCTTCCCGTGCTTCGCACGGTTGCGGATATTGACGGCCTCGCAAAAATGCCCTTGCAAGCAAGCATTTTTGCTTCGTGGTATAATATCCGCCGTTATT